>CALBSY010000504.1 GCA_937967725.1 uncultured Alphaproteobacteria bacterium
TTTGAAGCACAAGCCGGGCGCTGTTGTGCGCGCGGCGGCGTTTGCGGCGGCGCAAAACAGATCAGGCCGCGGTCGCCCGCTTTTAGATCGTCCGAATGTTTGTGGAAGGCGATGATCGAACCCGCGCCCGCTGTGTTGCCGTACTCGTCCAGTACGGTCGGGCTTTCGTCTTGGCTCGCTTCATGTCCCAGCACGCGTTCTGCGATCAGCCGGTTCATGTTGGAATTGGCTTGGTGCAGCCACATGCGGCGCAGGTCGGTGGGTTTCAGATTCAGTTCAGCCATGTGTTCAAGGATCATGTCCGAAACCAGCGGCACCACATCTTTGAACACTTTGCGTCCTTGCTGGGTAATCAGCTTGTCCGGCATGTCGCGCCATTGTGGATCGCAGCGGTTTAGGAAGCCGAAATTGTTGCGGATGGTGTTGGAGAACCGCGTCTTCAGCTTAGAGCCCAAAATCACCCAACTGCCCGCCGGCGCAATGTCTCCGCGTTCGACCAGCACCGCCACGGCGGCGTCGCCGAAGATGAAATGAGTTTCCCGATCGCGCAGATTGAGGTGGCCGGTCGTCAGTTCCGGATTCACCACCAGCACCGAGCGCGCGTGACCCGCGTTGACCAAGTCCGCGGCATTCTGGATAGCGAATGTCGCCGAAGAGCACGCGACGTTCATGTCATAGCCGAAGCCGCCCGCGCCTAACTCGTTCTGCACTTCGATGGCCAATGCCGGATAGGGCCGTTGCAGCGACGAGCACGAACAGATCACCGCATCGATGTCGCTGGGGTCACGGTCGGCCCGGTGAAGCGCTTGCGTGGCGGCCTTCACCGAAACCTCGGCCATCAGCGAAAGCTGTTCGTTCGGGCGCTCTGGAATATCGGGGACCATGCGGTCGACATCGAGCATACTCTGCTTTTCCAACACGTAGCGGTGCTTGATGCCGGAGGCCTTCTCAATGAACTCAACGCTGGAAGGCAGCAGCGCTGGCAGCGTGCCGGCCTCGATTTCGGCGGCGTGCTCGGTGTTATAGCGCTCTACGTACGTATTGAAGCTGGCGACCAGCTCCGCATTCGAAATCGAGTTCGGCGGCGTGTAGAGGCCGGTTGCGGAAATGACGACGGTCAAACCAATGATCCTTGTAGGGCCGAAGGCCCACCGGCGCGCTTAGCGCTCCCAGGCGGACAACGTCAACGATTTAACCCCGCCGCTGCTGCCTCAGCGCGGTGGACGCTGCGTCGGCGCCCGCGGCAGTTCGCGCGCACGGCGAAGCGCTTCTTGCGTTTCCATTACGCATTCGTCCATTTCCGGCCCCGCCGTATAGCCCTGATCACGGCAGGCGCTCTCGGCCCGCTCGCGCAGCGAGCTGCCGCTTGCGCAAGCGGCAAGCAGGAGCGTGGTGAACAAGACCGCTCGCAGCATCGTTTCTTCCCCCTCGAAATTCAGCTCTCGATAGGCGGTAGAATAAGCCAGTCCGGCGGGTCAAGTCTCACTGGCTTTCCTCCGGCGCTGAGAGCCTCCGCCTGCAGGGCGCGGTCCAGCCGCAGCAGTGCAATAGCTCGGCCGTCCACGCCGCTACGGACGCTGCCGAGTTCAGCCTCTCCAGCCAGCACCGCTGTCCCGGATGCCGGCGCGGCGCCCTCGAATGCGATCGGGCAAAGCTTCTTCCGCGTCGTCGCGCGGCGTTTCATCCGGCTCACATTCTCTTGGCCGACAAAACAGCCTTTGCCGAAATCAACGCCGTGCAACTCTTCCAGCAGCGCCTCCAGCGCAAACACTTCTTCGCTCGCCGCATCCTTAGCCAAATCTGGAACGCCAAGCGCGATACGGCGCGCCTCAAATGTACTAGCGCCATCCGCCAGCATGGCGGCTTCATCGCGCGCGGCGAGCTTGCGCCATCCCAACGCCGGCAGCCTCGGATCGACGAGGGCGCCGTCAAACGGGGTGTCGGCGGCGGCGATCGCGAGCGATTGACTCACATCCTCTAATGTCGCTTGCGCGCGCAATTTGTACATCGAAAGCCGGCGCATCAGCTCCGCACCGCGCGCGGGATCGGCACCGAGGATCAGCGCGTCGCCGTCCCGCCACACAAGCATATCCGCGATCAGCTTGCCCTGGGGGCTGAGTAGTGCGGCGTATTTGAGTTCGCCGGGGGCGTCTAAATTCTGTGTCAGCACGCCTTGGAGAAATGTTTTGGCCTCCGGCCCCGCGGCTCGGATCAGGGCCCGGTCGAGACGGCAAGGTGCGCTCATGGCGCCTCACTTGGCCTTTGCATCGCTTTCACGCAACCCCGCAACAGCGGCGTTGACTTGGCATTTACCCGGCGCGCGCCTAACCCCGCAGGACATGGCCTCTCTCCTCTTCCTGGCGCCTGCCGATCTGGGCGAAACCGTACTGGCGAGCGGTGCGCTCGCGTACGTGCTGCGCGAAGGGGACGCCTTAACATTGATCGCCAGCGCCGAAGCCGCGCTTCTTTTCCGCGCGGCGCCCGGGTTGCGCGCGACACACGTCCTCGCCCCCGGCGTGGCGGCGCGGTGGACGCTATGGCTGAAGCTCACAGGCCAACGTTTTGATACTGTCCTTGATGCGCGCGGCGGCTTTCTTGGTTTGACTGCGCCAGCTGACCGGCGCGTTGCGCTCGAGCCGCCGGAAGTTTTGCGGCACCGGGTTGAGGATTGGACCGAGACGCTCGGCGCGCAGCGCGCGCTCGCGCCGAAATTGTGGATCGACGCGAAAGCCCGCGAACGTGCCGCCGAACTAGCGCCGGATTCAACACCGCTGCTGGTGCTCGCGCCGGGTGGGGTCACCGAGGACAAGCGCTGGCCGCAGGAGCGGTTCGCCGCTGTCGCGCGCCGTCTCGCTGGCGGGCCGCTGGCGAACGCACGCATAGCCGTGCTTGGCGCCGCTTCGCGCGACGCCGAAATCACTCGCGGCATCGTGTCCAGTTTGGACGCGGACGGAGTCGCCGCCATCGATCTCGGGCAGGGGCCGGATCTGCTCGCTGCCGCGGCGCTGATGGAGCGCGCCACGCTTTGCATTGGCAATGATAACGCGCTGACTCACATCGCCGCCGCCGCAGGCGCGCCGACGCTGACCTTGTTCGGCCCCACCGACGAACGCGTGCGCGCGCCCTATGGTCCGCGTGCGCGAACCCTGCGCGGCAAAAGCCTGGAACAAATTTCCGCGCAGCCGGACCTGGACGCGGGCGCGGCGATGGGAGATGTCAGCACTGATGCAGTGGAAGCGGCCGCGCTCGACTTGATGCAAGATTGAGGACGGAGATCAATACGTACGAACTCAGCGTGCGCGGCGAAACCAACGTGACTCACGCCGGCGAAGGCATCGTCA
>CALBSY010000505.1 GCA_937967725.1 uncultured Alphaproteobacteria bacterium
TTTTTTTTTTTTTTCGTCGCGTGGATTGGTGGGATCTCCTCGATGCTTGCGTCGCTGGCGGGGGGGCTCACCTATCTGTCGCGCAATCTTAAGCGCGCCGACTCGCGCCAGCGCCAGGACTTCTCCGAATGACGAGGCGCGCGCCGCTCGTCCTGACTGCGCTTTGTCTTGCCGAACTCGGACTGGTCGTCAGCGGCGGCGCCGACCCATGGGATGTCGACATTCGCCCGCTAGGCCTGCCGGAGTCCGGCGAAGCGGACGCACCGATCCGGCCTCGCCCGCCGCGCGTCACGGCGCAACAGCGTTTCGCCGCCGCCATCGCTGTCGGGGACCTCGCCCGCGCAGGCGACATCGCCGCGCGCGTCGACGACGCCGCGCTCGCGCGTGACTTGGGCTGGAGCTTCTTTAACGCACGCCAGCCGGCGCCGGCGCGAGACTGGTTCGAACGCTCCCTCGCCATCGCCCATTCCCCGGAGGCGGCCTACGGCGCAGCGCTCGCCGCCTTCACCCTCGATGATCTCGACGGCGCCGAAGCTGCGCTCGCCGCCGTGCGGGATGACGCTGAGTTTGGGTGGGACAGCGATGCGCTCGCAGCGCGCGTTGCGCTGCGGCGCGGCTGGAGGGCGCTTGACGCGGGCGATGTTGCTCATGCGCGCAGATATGCTTCCATCGCTGCGGACATGGATTCGAGCATGGCCGCAGAACAAGGACGGCTCTCCGCCGCGGCCGATCTCAACGAAGCACAGCGCGCATACGCAGACAACGCGTTCGCCCGCGCCCGCCAGCTCGCGCGCGCCGCAGCGCGCGATCCGGCTCTGACCCAACCCGCACGCCGGATCGAGGCCTGGGCGGCGCTGCGCAGCGGGGACGGCGCCGCGCGCGACCTGTTCGCCGCCCTCTACCGAGAGACGCTTGATGAGGAGAGCGCGCAGGGATTGATGCTAGCCTACGAGGACGAGCCGGCAGCGCCCGCACTGCGCGCGCACGCCGGGACCGCCGGACCGCTGCGCGATCTGGTGTGGCGGCGTGACGCCGACCGCGCTTTCGCACGCAACGACTTCCTCACTGCGGCCGCGCACGTCGACTATCAGGCGCCTCTCACGGGCGTCGCATCGCCCTGGCTGCAAGGGAGCGCCCGCTATGCGCGCCGCGACGGCGAGCCGGGTCAAGATCACCTAGCGCTGACGCAATCGGTACTCTCAAGTGGCGGCGCGCGCGGGCGTCACTTGCGGGCGGTGGATATTGGCTTTACGCGCGCCGACGCCGGCGGCGCGCCGGCGCCGGGCGCCGTGGGCACGCTAGGCATTGCCCCGGTATTCGCGCCAACCACCAACGCAGAGCTGTGGACGCCGCTGATCAGCTGGCGTCGCGAGGGCGCGCTAAGCCCCTCTGCAACACTCGGAGCGTCGCCCATCGGTGGCGAAGTCTCCCCGCGCGCCATTGGCGCCCTTTCAATGCGTTTGGCTGGAAACAAGGGCGAAGAGCACGCAGGCCTGTTTGACCGTGGCCGCTGCGGGCTTGAGGGCTCCCGCCACCGGCCGTGTCTGGGGCGGCATCGTCGAGTATGGCGGTGAAACATCCCTCCGGCGCCAGTTGCCAGGGCGCCTCAGCTTCTCGGCCTCGGCGTCCGCCTCCGCACTCGATGGCGCGCGCACCAGAGACAACACCCGTTGGCGGATGAGCGCCGGACTGTCGCGGGACTTGGGCCTCGCCGGTTTCGAGTACGTGGCGCTAGGGCCATTCTACGGGTTCGAAGCTAATGACCACAATCTCAATGGCTACACGTTCGGCAATGGCGGCTACTTTAGCCCGCAGCGTTTCCATCGCGCAGGTGTGAGCCTCAACCTGCAAACTGAGGAGGCGCGCCAGCTTGTCATTCGCGCCGACGCCGCCATTGCCTACGAAGACATCTACCAGGACGGTCTCGACGTGCTGCCGCTGGACAGCGCCGACCCATTTGGCGTCGGATCGCCGTCAAGAGAACGGGGACTAAGCGGGGCGCTTAACGTTTCGGCGGCCTATCGGCTCGACCGGCGGGTCTCACTGGTCGGACACATCGGAGCGATCCGGTCGGCCGAGTTTGAGAGCTTTGAGGCAGGCCTTGCCCTGAGCTACAGCTTCGCGGATCGCGCCACCGTTACCAGCCAAGATCTCGCGCAAGCGCCGTTCGGACGCATGCCATGAGCACGGAGGCCGATCAGCTGGCGCGGAGGTTGGCGCTTACGGCGCTGGCGGGTTTCGTTGTCGCGACAGCGCTCTTGGCGAGCTTCGAACATCGACGTCTTGTCACCGCGCGAGAAACCGCCCTTGCCGAACGCGCACAACTGGTTTCCACGCGGCTCGACGCACTCATCGATCAGACGGCGGCAATCGCCGCGCGCGCTGCGTCCGCGCACGACGCCATGATCACCGCCGAGGCGCGCCGGCGCCTTGTTCAAGAGCTTGGCCAGACGCCGCTGACCAGCGTCATCGCCTACACGCGCGAAGGCGCACTCATCTTCGATATCGGCGCGCCGCGGACGACAGCGGTGCGGCTGCAATCGTTCGCCGGCGGCGACGCCGAAGGGTCACACGCACGATTGCTCGCGCTTGAGCAATCCGGCGGCATTCTTTACGTCAACCTCGCTGGCGCCGGTGGCGTGCGGGCGTCTGCGGCGTTGCCGGCGACCGTCGTGGAGGCTTGGCTTGCGCCAAGTCCCGCCCTAACCCACCCCCTCGTCCTTCGCATCAACGGGCACGAGGCCGACGGACCTTGGCTCACCCTCGGCGCCGGCAACGGCGCCCCGGCGGGCACGCTTTTGGCGGCGGCGCCAAGTGCTGATCGACCGTTTGTGGTCGAACTCGCAACAGCGCGCCCGGGCTTGAGTGACGCCATCGTTTCGGCGTTGCCGCTTTGGGCGCTGATGGCAGGGCCCGCGCTCGCTTTGATGGGCGCCGTCATTGTGCGCCGGCGCCTGGCTTGGGCGGCGCTGGAACGCCAGCGTCGGTCGACCGCCCAGACCGCCGCATTGCAAGCGCACGCACTCGCCCAGGCAGCGATTGGAACCGTGGTTTTGAACGTCGGCGACGCAAGCGTCCACTTCTCGGAAACTTGGCGCAATTTGCTCGGTTTTTCGGGACCAGAACTCGCCGATGAGATCAACGAATGGCTCGACCGCATCCACCCCGAGGACAAGGGTCGCTGCACCCGTACTTATCAGGAGCTATTGGACGGAGCGACGCGCTCGTTCGAACACGAACTTCGGCTGCTTCACCGCGATGGGCGTTACCGCACTTACCTGGAACGCGGCGAACGTTTACCCGAGCATGGCGCCATTCTGGTGACGCTGGCGAAAAGGTCGCGCGCGCGCTCCGGCAACGCAGACCCGCTCGACTATGCTCCGCGCGCCCGCCAAACCGGATAGCCCGTTGTGCGCTTCCGCACCTGCGCCCAGCAGACAAGTGCAGTCCCTTGGAGAATCGGCGCATCGAACGCGCATCGCCTCGGATTGGCGGCGCCATCGAGTTTGCTGGTCTCATGCCAGTCAGCAACGATTGAAGCCACGCAAACCCGCCGTTCTGACGATTGAGTCAGACGGCGTCCTCGACACGCAAGCTCCGCCGCGCAGGTTGATGTTGCCAAAAGAAGCAGGCGGGCAATTCAAGCCGCCGGCTCAGCTCCCACAGGGACAGTTACCAGGGCGCGGAGCGCCGATGACGGACAATCGGCGATCGCATCTACTTGGGCGGGATCGCCCTCTGGCCACGCGCCGCCCGTCTCGTGCTTCACGGCAACAATGCGCATGCCAGGATAGGCGCGCCGCACAGACGGCAAAAAACTGCGTCCAGCAATGTACGCGCACTGGGCGTCGATAATCATCGCGTCGAACGGCACGTGGCCGAAGCGCAAGAGCGCAGAGTGCGCGTTGTAAGCGGGCCAAGGATTGTGCCCCACTGCACGCAATGTGCAGGCGTAGGCGTCGTTCAAGGCCTCATCGCTAAGAGCGAGGCAAACCTGTAAAATCCGGCACACGTGCAGTCCCCAGAGAGGGCCACCCAATACCGCAAAAACATAAAGCAACTCTTGCGGAGACGAACTCACAGCGGGTGACAAGCCCTTTGCAACGCCTTCGCTGTAATGGATTGACAGCGACTACTTGGCGGCCTCGCCGATGTCCTTGCCCTGCGCCGCAGCCGCTACGGGAACGCGCAGCGTGAACGTCGAGCCTGCGCCCAACTCGCTGCTGACGCTGACGCTCCCGCCTATCGCACGCGCGAGCTGGTGAGTCAGGGCCAGTCCAAGTCCAAGGCCGCCGCTTGAGCGAGTTAGCGCGGACTCGCCTAAGCCAAACGGCTTGAACAAGGCGTTGAGGCGGTCGGGGGCAATGCCGACTCCGTCATCTGCGACACGGATTTCGAGCCAGATGCGATTATCCATCTCCTCAGCGCACGCGGACATGTGCACCGTTCCGCCCGCGGTCGCTTTGACAGCGTTATCGACGAGACGGCGCACACACTCTTCCAGCTTTTGCGCATCGCACTGCCACGCGCCGCGCGCGGCGCTGGTCTCGACGACGATGCGTGTGCCCCGCGACTCCGCGTCCGGCATCATCGCCGCGCAGGTATCGGTGAGCAGGCGCTCGACATCGCAAGCATCGAAAGTCACTCCCTCACGTCCGTCGTCGATGGATGCGAGTCTTAGCATGCCATTGACCATGGCGAGCAGGCGGGCCGCCGCATCAATGACGCGGTCATGATCTTGAAGCTCGCCGGCGCGCCCGTCATCCTCGGCGGCGTCGCGTAAGAGTTCGCTATAGCCGATCACCGCGTTGAGCGGCGTGCGCAACTCATGGCTCACGTGGGCCATGAATTCCGACTTCGCCCGGCTGAGCTCTTCAGCCGCCGCACACGCCTCTTCCGCCTCTCGCGCTTCCATCCGGGCGCGCAACACCAGCGCACTCGATTGGCGTACGGCCAGACGAAAATTGGCGACAGAAAGACAACCGGCCAAACTCAGCAGGCCCACCATCATGCCGTTCCAGAACGACACCTCCCCGGCCCGTATCCAATCTGCCTCTGCAGCAACATGAACCGCGTACGTGGACGCCGGCAACAGCGGTCGCGCAACATGCAGCGCGACGAGGGTCGCAGCGATGACAAACGCCCACGCAAGGCCGGCGCGCACGCCAAGCAGCAGAGTCGCCAGCATCGGCATCAGCAGCAGAAAGAACGACGTCGTCGACACTAAACCGCCCAACGAAGCGGCGGTGAGCGTCACCACAATGTAAAGCACGCTGAGATAGGCGTGCGCCAATAGGTCGAAGTTCTTCACGCGCCTCGTCAGAAAGAGGAATGGAATGAACACAACAGGCGCCAGCGCGCACAAGGCGGCGACGAACGGGCGTCCACTCGCCACCGTTGCTCCGGTTAGCGTCACCCAAACAACGGCGATCGCGATTGTGACGACAGCCAGCAACTGCAGCAGGCGCTGTCGCGCGGCGATGAGAACATCGTCGTTCGCGCGGCCAAACACATCCGCGAGCGTTCGAGCGAGGATCGTGGTGCGGCCAATCATGCATAGCGCCAAGGACGAGTTGAAGGGTTGTCGGCAATCGCGCGCCAACGCCCGCCGAATACCACAACGACCCTAACAACAGGTTGGACGGCAACTTGTTGTTCAAAGCTCTCGCCAGAACATTACCCAAAATGGGCGCCCGACTTGCAGCGCGGAGCGAAACCGGCGAGTAAGACCGAGCTGGTAAAGTGAGTACAGCGCAAGCATGTCGCTTGAGACCGGTGAGCGATCGCACCCATCCTCATTGATCTCGTAGCGGCGCTTGCGCGCAGAACTCACGCGTGCATCGGCAACGGCTTCAAGCGGCTCGTTCAGTGTCGCGCGTCCCGCGTCTTGGACGTGGAGGCGCCCATTTTGGGCGCCAAGAAACGCTAACATTTCTTTACCGGTTTCCGATCAATTCGCAGTGCACGTGCGAAGAATCGGAACTCGTTATGGAAAGATCAGCGCCAACGAAATTCGAAGGACCGAGAGGTCTTGAGCTTGGCCACCAAGCGGTCGATGCGTTGGGACAGCATGCGCTTCCGACAACGCCGGCCAACTACGAAATCTGGGTTACGCACCAGCTCGGGCTCTTGCCCGACCTGACCCGAGAACTCGAAGCCCGCCGCGAGCGCGGCGAAGCGATCACGCCGGAATTCTGCGAAGAATTGTTCGAGCGCTTCTTCGCCAACACGCGCCTGTCGTTGCAGATGATCGAGGCCGGCGAAAGCATCGCCCGCGAACTCACCGACGTTGCGGCGAGCCTGCGAAGCGCCGGCGATGACGCTGGCGCCTATTCGAACAGCCTGGAGACAGCGGCGGCGCAATTCGACCGTCCCGCCGATCCAGAACGCTTGCGCAAGCTGGTCGCCGAACTCGCCGCCGCCAGCCGCGACATGGCCGAGCGCAACAAGACGCTGTCGGAACAAATGGCGGCGTCTTCGCGCCAAGTGGAAACACTGCAGGCTGCACTGCAAAGCGTGAAGGTCGAAGCCCTCACCGACAGCCTTACGGGTTTGGCCAACCGCAAGCATTTCGACGTCACTTTGCGCCGCCGGCTTGAAGATGCTCTGACAAACGGCGGCGAGCTGTGTCTTATGCTTTGCGATATTGATCACTTCAAACGCGTGAACGACACTTGGGGCCATCTGGTCGGCGACCAGGTCATTCGATTCATCGCCAAACAGATCCAGGACCTTGCACGCGGCGACGATCTCGCCGCGCGCTACGGCGGCGAGGAATTCGCCATCATCATGCCGCGCGCCGATCTAAGTAAAGCACGCGCACTTGCCGAGACGCTCAATCGCACCGTCAAGACCAAACAATTGGCGCGGCGCTCCACTGGCGAGAGCCTTGGTAAGATCACCTTGTCTGTCGGCGTTGCGCAGTATCGCGTGGGCGAACCCGCCCACGACCTCATCGCCCGCGCCGATGCCTGTCTTTACGCCGCCAAGCGCGGCGGCCGCGACCGGGTGACGAGTGAGACCGACCAAACGCTGGCGCGCTAGGCGCCGCCTGCAAAGCACGGCACTGCCGACAAAACGTGCCGACTGTCGATGTGCGTGCGCCGATAGGCGCCGCCACGCTGACACCGGGCGCACTGCGCGGCGCGCTGGCGCATCCATGACCCTCGTCGTTAGGATCATCAGCGCAGACACGAGAAAGGACCGCCCTGATGGACCGTGTCCCGCCTGAAACTATCCCGGCCCACATCAGGCCGATGAATTTCGCGGGCATCGAGCTGATCCTTGAACTGCTCCAATGCCTGCGCGGCTTTTATACCGGCGTCGATATGGACTCACTCCTGGTGCTCATGTGCGTGTCCGACGCGACCATGCGCCCGTTCGTCCTTGATCCCAATACACCTCCCGAGATCATTTGCGCGGCGCGGCCGCCAGACGAACTGCGCGGTTCAATTTCCCGGCTGTTGATTGCAGAGAGAACCGGCCTGCCGCGCGAAACCGTCCGGCGCAAAGTCAACGAGCTTTGCAGCAGCGGGCACTTGCTGATTGATGGTGACGACCGCGTCCGCGTCGCGCAGGCGCTCTATGATCCGCGCGCCTGGGCCGCCATTGAGCGCGGCCACGGCGCGGTGCTGCGCTACTTGGATCGGCTGGAGGCGTTTGCCATTGAGCCTCGCGCGGTCGCGCGCGCCTTGCCGCCGGACTAGGTAGGGTTCGCGCTACGCTCAGGCTGCGGCATCGCGCGTCGCCTGCGGCGCGTCTTCGTCCATCAGATGCACTATCTCATGCAACAGTGCGCGATCCGCCGCAGACAGTTCGCCCTTAAGAAAGCGCCGCAAACGCTCGGGCGTGTGACGCCTGGACCATTCTTCGCGCCGGGCCTGCAGCAATAGCTTTGTCATCACGACCCATCTGACACGCCAAGCGCGATTCGCGAGCCCCGCCCTCAAGCGCTAGTGCGATCGGCATAGTCCGTGCGGCCCGACTCCCCATCGACAGCGGCGCTGTCCCGTTCCGCCATATCGAAATCGACGACCAGAGGCACATGATCGCTGATCCCGTTGGCGACCCAGTCTTCATAGCCGCCGACTTCAACGTTGCGGACCTGACAGCGCAAACGTGCGGAAGCGAACACATAGTCGATGTGAAACTGCTGGCGCGGATTCAATCGCCAAAAGAAGGTCGGCGTCCGTTCCGTCCCGTGCGCCTCGCCGCTATGGGCGTGCCAAACGCTGCGCAGATCACGCGCCGCCAGCTCATCGATCAGCGTTGCGAACTGTCGCGCCGGGGCTTTGCCGTGATCCCAACGCGGATTGGCGTTGAAGTCGCCGGCGACGATGACGTCTCCCCCAAGCCCACTGGCGACTTCTGTTAGGCCGCGCGACAGCGCCGACACATAGTCTCCCCGTAGCGGCAAAGGCCAAACGCCGACGATCGTGACGCTCGCGTCGTACCGATGCGCCTCTGCCGCGAGGAAATGGCTCAATGCGGCGAATCTGGGAGAGCCGATCCGCCATCCGTTCCATGCCAGGATAGCCAACCCGCGCTGATGCTGCTGCCCTGTCCACGCCACGGCTCCGGCGCCAATACCTTCGGCGGCGGCGCGCGTCGTTTCACTCACAACGGCGATGTCCGGCGCCAACGCCGCAAGCGCCTCCGCCTTGCGCTCAAGTCCATCCATGCAATTCCACGCGACTAATCGCATCCATCACGCTCCCGCTCCGCACGACGATGCCCGCGAGAAAGTTCGGATGCAATTGACCTCCCCCGCACAGGTCGGCCAAGGCCGCCGCTCGGCGAGATCTGTCGCCCGTGAACCTAACGGTCCGGCGTTCTCCGATCCTTTGCGGCAATCGCGGTCGTTCCAGCGAATACCTGGCTTTCCCCGAACTCCATGGCGTCCGTCAGACGGCACAAACCTCGCCGCTCAATGGGTTCTGCTTCGCATGCGCGCGGTCACGCGCAAGGGGCAAGCCTGACGGGCGCGTGACCCGCGCCCCCTTGCGCGCGCCCTCGATCCGCGCATGCGCGGCCTGACCCATCGCGGACGAGGTTCGCGCCGCCCGCCGGAGCATGTCCGGCATCGGAGACAAGCACATGTTTCGCTTCACCGCCCAAGGCCGCATCGGCCGCATCGACGAACTCAAGAACAACACACTGCGCATCTCGCTCGCCGCCGACCGATTGGTCGAAGGCAATGACGGACAATGGACCAAGACCGAATGGCTCTCGTTCGTGTCGTTCGACGCCGAACTCAACAAGCAGATGCTGAGCGACCTTGAGAAGGGCCAATCGGTCACGCTCGAGGGCCGCATCGTGCCGCGCACCCGCGAAGTCGAAGGCCGCCGCCTTTACGACCAGAGCTTCGAGATCACCCGCGTCCAGCGCGGGGCCAAGGCCAAGCCCAAGGCCGCCAAGCCGACCGAACCGGCGGAAGCGGCCGCCTAAGCGGTCCGCGCTGCGCCGCCGATAATCGGCGGCGCAGCGCACTTTCCCCAATCACGATCAGCCAACACGCGCCCATCGGCGCGAGGAGCCCACTCATGTCATCGACAAACCAACATCCGCGCCGTTCAGCGCACGAAATCGCGCAGCACGTCACCGCCGAAATCGCGCACCTGCTCGAACGCGGCGTCATGCCCTGGCGCGCACCCTGGGACGCCGCGCGCGCGGCTGCCACCACGCCTGGCCTGCCCCTGCGCGTCACCGGGGAGCCCTACAGAGGCGCGAACATTGTCCTGCTGTGGGCCTCGCAAATTGC
The DNA here is from genome assembly GCA_937967725.1 of uncultured Alphaproteobacteria bacterium. Lineage (GTDB taxonomy): Bacteria > Pseudomonadota > Alphaproteobacteria > Caulobacterales > Aquidulcibacteraceae > Vitreimonas. Next base: position 9,761 of record CALBSY010000505.1, read on the forward strand.
CCGCGGCTACACGCGCCGCACCTGGCTCACCTATCGCAATGCCGAAGCGCTCGGCGCGCAGGTCCGCAAGGGCGAGAAAGCCACGCCCGTGATCTTCTACGGTCAGGCCAAAGCCAAAAACGACACTGCTGCAAACGACACCGATGCGGCCAAAGCCAGCTATCGCTTCCTCAAGCTTTTTCACGTCTTCAACATTGAACAGCTCGACGACATCCCAGAATCCCTGCCCGCCGAACCAATGCTCATCCCGACCGCGCCCTGCCACGTCGAGGCCTGGGCCGAGCGCGCCGAAGCGCGCATTCGGATCGGCGGCGCCTCGGCCTATTACGCGCCGGCGACCGACACCATTCATCTGCCCCATGCTTCGGCCTTCCGCAGCGAAGAACACCGCATCGCGACGCTCTGTCACGAACTCGCGCATCACACCGGCGCCACGCACCGGCTCGACCGATTGAAGGACTATTTCACCGACCGTCAGGCGCGCGCCCGCGAAGAACTGATCGCCGAACTGGCCAGCGCCACTTTAGGCGCGATGATTGGTTTGAGCCCCGATCATCTGGAAGATCGCGCGGCTTATGTCGGCGATTGGCTGCGCCTGCTCAAACAGGACCCGCGCGCCTTCCTCTCGGCCGCTGCCAAGGCGCAGACGGCCGTCGATTGGCTGATCGACAGGGCCGGCGATCCCGTTCAGCGCGCATCGGCGAACCCGGGTCCAGATTACTCGGGAGGCCGCCGACACGGCGCAATGAGGGGCGGTGGTTTCCCGTGCGTCCAGCCGCAGCACCCCGGAGCCGCTCTCTCTGTCTAGTCAGGCGGAGCACAGCGGCGTAGCTTTAACCCGCCTTGCACCGGGCATGCCCTCCCCCGCGGTCAAACGGTGCGAAAACGGCCCGCTGCACGCGGGCCGTTTGTTCTTGCCGGCACGCACCCATCCTGGACCCGACTACGCCGAGCCGCGTTGGCAAAAGCCTCAACAAGTGTGTCTTAACGCTCCGCGGATTCCTCGCTAGCGATGGCGCGCACCAGATCAACCACGCGCCGGCGCACAGCGCGGTTCTTGATGCTCGCAAACAGCGAAACGAGCTGAGCCCCTTCCGCTGTCGAAAGCATGTCTTCGATAGCTGGCGCGCCCGCCGAAGAACCTTGGCCACCACCGCGCGCCGCGTCGATGCCCTCAAACATCCGCCCGATCGGCAGGCCCAGGGCGTTACACACGTCCCAGAGCCGGCTGGCGGCGATCCGGTTTACGCCCCTCTCGTATTTTTGGACCTGTTGAAACGTGACCCCCAGCAGTGCGGCAAGCTGCTCTTGGCTCATGCCGATTTCCAAACGCCGGGCTCGGACACGTTGGCCTAAGCGCTGATCCACATCGTTGGTGGAACGCCGGTTGTTCGTCGCAGCGTTCTTCTTCGGCCGCTTAGGCGTCCTCAACGCCAGGCGCTTATCTCGGAGCGACATTCGTTCTCTCGCGTTTAGGCGCGGGACGGCCTCAAGTTTTCCGACTCAAGGCGCTGCGCAACCCTCACGCTAGCATATGTGTGCGCCGAGAGGGCGGAGAGCGCACCCCGCCGCAGGGTCCGCATCTGGCGTCGCTTTTGCAGCGTGCCCACCATGACGCGCAGACCTGCTCTCATCGCCGGCATGATCGGCATCGCCCTGACCTTGGTCAGCGCGCGCGACATCGTGCTCTACAATCCGAGCCAATCGCTGCCGTGTGGTTTCTATCTGCGCCTCGCCCAAGAACCGCGCCAAGGCGATATCGTCACCATCCGGGCTCGCGACGCCGCACCGGCCTACGCCCAGCTTCGAGACTTCACTGATGCAGGCGACCGTTTCCTAAAACGCATCGCCGCGACACAGGGCGATTTGGTTTGCGCCAACGGCGACCAGATAGTTGCAGCGGGCCGCACGCTCACGCGGCTCTCACGCGATCGCTATGGAAGCGCCCTGCCACATTGGGACGGATGCCGGCGTCTAGGTCCGGGAGAAGTGCTCCTGCTCGGCGATACGCCCGACAGTTTCGACGGGCGCTATTGGGGGCCGACGCCGATCGATCAGATCGAAGGCGTGTGGCGGCGTCTCTAAGCACGACCCATCCCCCAACCCCGCGACGAGGTTAGGCGCGCACGCGGCTCGCCGCGCGCTTCTTACCAAGCAGTATTTCGGCGACGCCACTCTGAGTTTGAAAGCTCAGCACCAAGAGATAGATCGCCAAAATCATCATGCCGCCGAAGAAGGCGACAATCGCCAAGCCGAGGCCGGCGGGCGAGAAGTGATGCCGCCACGCGGTCCAGAGCGCCGACAGCATGAGATAGCCCATGAAGTCGAGATTGAACTGGCCCGGCCACGCCATTGCGGCCATGTCGCCGAAGAACACGGAGAGCAGATCCCAGCCATGATTTGAGCTCACCGCGGCGGTGTAGCCACCGAGAACGACCAGATAGCTCACCAGCACCAGTCGAAGCAGGATCATCTCATTTTTCCTAGCTGACAATGCACAGTACGAAGACGGAAAACAACGCGCACCCTACAACACGGCGTAAGGCAAGATAAAGCGCACCCCACTCCGCTCGCCAATCGCTTGCAAATGCTGGCCAATCGACGAGGTACGCGCGATCATGGCGGGGTGCGCACAAGGTGCGCGCATTGTCGTGTTTAGCACCGCCACGTTTATGGATTCCACCAGCATCAATCGCCTCTTCCGCGCCGGCAAACTGAAGCGCGATGCGTTCGGTCCAAACGTGCTTCGGCCAGGCAAACCGCTGCACATTGCACGCCCTCTCGATGCCGAGATTCTCGAAGGCCGTCACGAAGGACGTGCGCGCAAAGGCTCCGGCGGCGGATCACAAGCATTGTCGGCTGGACTGCAGAAGCGCCTCGGTAAGTCGCGTCATATCGGCACGAACACCTCGCGGCGAGGTGCGGGTAAGTTCGCGTTCGACACACGTCAACGCGCGATTGTGAAGATCCACTATTTCAGCCACGCCGGCGCTGGCGGCGCGGGACTGCGCGCGCATGCGCGTTACGTCGCCCGCGATGCGGCGACGCGCGAGACGACAGCTGGGGCGCGCGCGATCGAGGAAACCGCCGATCACGCGGAGCGCGGGGACGGCGCCAAGGCCCGCGCCCACGCCCGCTATCTGTCACGGGAGCTGTCAGGCGCGGCCGAGCGCGCGGTGTTCTATGACGCCGATCGCGCGGGCCTCGATGGCGGCGCCAAGGCGGCCGAGTGGGCCCGGGAGGACCGGCGCCATTTCCGCATCATCCTGGCGGCCGAGAACGGCTCGGGGCTCGATGACTTGAAGGGCTTCACCCGGGCCGTCATGGCGAAAGCGGAAGCCGCCCTGGGCACGCGGCTCGAATGGGTGGCGGTCGACCATTGGGACACCGACAACCCGCACACGCACATCATCCTCAGAGGCAAGCGCCAGGACGGGCGCGACCTCATCATCCCACCAGATTACGTCAAACACGGCTTTCGATCCGCAGCCCGCGACGTGGCTACCGCGCGGCTGGGCGCCCGCACCCGAGCGGATGAACGCCTAGCGCTCGCCCGGGACGTACGGGCGCACCGCCCCACCCGGCTCGACCAGCTGATCGCCGCCCAGCTGCCGGAGGGCGGCACGATCCGGATTACGCAGCTACGCGCTTCCTCACCGGAGCTGGCGGACGCGCTCAAGGGGCGCGCTCACGAACTGCGCCGGCTCGGTCTGGCAACCGAGGTGCGGCGCAACGTGCTGCGTTTCCAACCCGGCTGGCGCGACGCGCTCAAGGCGATGGAGATGCATCTAGACATTCGCAAGTCGCTCATGCGGGAGCGCACCCAAGACGTTACGCGTCGTCTTGCCGAACCCGCGCACCGGCTGTTGAAGGGGCTGCAGCCTCCGATGGGCGATCGTTGACAGCGCCGCGCCGCAAGTCGCGCAGCCGCGTCGAGGGAATGTCGGCCTCCCGCTTTCCCTAACGCGCGAGCACTATGGTTCCGCTGGGCTCCGCCCGGCGCCGCATTCCATCT
>CALBSY010000506.1 GCA_937967725.1 uncultured Alphaproteobacteria bacterium
GCATGCTGCGCGCGCACGCCGAACTTGTCGGTCTCAAAAACAATTTCACCATCCTCGATCCCGACGACCAAATCCGCCTGCTCAAACAGATCATCGAAGCAGAGAACGTCGATGAGAAACGTTGGCCTGGGCGCCTGCTCGCCGGCTACATCGACAGCTGGAAGAACCGCGCGCTGACGCCCGAGCGCGTGCCGAAAGGCGAGAGTTTCTCTTTCGCCGACGGCAAGGGCGCGAAGCTCTACGAAATCTACCAGGCGCGGCTGAAAATCCTGAACGCGTGCGACTTCGGCGATCTGCTGATGCACATGATCTGGATTTTCCAGAACCATCCCGACGTGCTGGAGACGTATCACCGCAAAATCACGCACCTGATGGTGGACGAATACCAGGACACCAACGTCGCGCAGTATCTGTGGCTGCGCCTGTTGGCGCAGGCATCGAAGAATCTCTGCGTCGTCGGCGACGACGACCAGTCGATCTATGGCTGGCGCGGCGCCGAAGTGGACAACATCCTGCGCTTCGAGCACGACTTCCCGGGCGCCGTCGTGGTGCGGCTGGAGCGCAATTATCGCTCGACCGGACACATTCTCGCCGCCGCGTCGCATCTGATCGCCAACAATCGCGGTCGGCTCGTCAAGACGCTTTTCACCGACGACGACGAAGGCGCACGCGTGAAAGTGCGCGGCGTGTGGGACGGCGAAGCCGAAGCGCGGCTCATTGCGGACGACATCGAAGCCTGGGTGCAGAGCAACCGCTCCTACGCCGATTGCGCCGTCCTCGTGCGCGCGGCCTGGCAGATGCGCGCGTTCGAAGAACGCTTCCTGATGTTGCGCATCCCCTACAAGGTCATCGGCGGTCCGCGCTTCTTCGAGCGCGCCGAAGTGCGCGATGCGCACGCGTACCTGCGCCTGATCCGCTCGGAAGACGACGACCTCGCCTTCGAGCGCATCGTCAACCAGCCGAAGCGCGGCATCGGCGAAGGCACGGTGCAGAAGCTGCACGCGCACGCGAGCAAGCCGGCGGTGCGGTTCGTCACCGACAACGGGCCGCTGTTCGACGCCGACACCGGCGAAGTGGTGACCGAACAGCCCGCGGCGCCCGGCGGGGCCGCGCGTTTCCGGTCGCTGGTGGCGGCCACGCGCGAACTGGTGCTGACCGACGACCTGCCGCTGAAAGCGCGCACGGCGCTACGCGCCTTCCTCACCGACCTCGACCGCTGGCGTGAGCACTCGCGCACCATCAGCCACGTCGAACTGGCCGAGATTGTGCTCGACGAGAGCGGCTACACCGAGATGCTGCGCAACGACAAATCTCCGCAGGCGCAGACGCGGCTCGAGAACTTGAAGGAACTGGTGCAGTCGATGGGCCAGTACGACTCGCTCGAAGCCTATCTCGAGCACGTGGCGCTGGTGCTCGACATCGAAGCGGAGAGCGACGGCGAAAACGTGCATCTCTCGACGCTGCATGCGGCGAAGGGCTTGGAGTGGCCGCTTGTGTTTCTGCCGGGCTGGGAGGAGCAGGTGTTCCCTTCGCAGCGTTCGGTGGACGAGAACGGCGAGAAGGGTTTGGAGGAAGAACGCCGCATCGCTTATGTCGGCATTACCCGGGCGCGCGAAAGCGCGCGCATATCGTTCGCGGCGAACCGGCAGATTTACGGGCGCTGGCAAACGGTGCTGCCCTCGCGCTTCGTCGACGAATTGCCCCCGGCCAATGTCGATGCGGTGAGCGAGACCGGCTACGGCGTGCAGCCCGGCGTGCGCGACATGGCGGTCGAGCCGTTCTCCTCCGGCTATCAATCGCCCGGCTGGCGGCGCGCGCAAGAACGCGGCGGCATCGGCGGAAAACCGCCGATGTTGGAAGGCGAAGCGCGGCTGGTGGCCCGCTCAGGCGATTCAGATTCGCACTACGAGATCGGCGAACGCATCTTCCATCAGAAATTCGGTTATGGCCGCGTGCGCCAGGTCGAAGGCAACAAGCTGACGGTCGATTTCGAAAAGGCCGGCGAAAAGCGCGTCATCGACAGCTTCGTCGTCCCTGCAAGCG
>CALBSY010000507.1 GCA_937967725.1 uncultured Alphaproteobacteria bacterium
GCGGCTCAACTTCATGAAGTCCGAGCGCGCAGAGATGATGGCGGTGTCGGACGTGGTCAAGCGCCTAGCCATGGCGCGTCCCGACGTGGCGTTTGCGCTGGAGCATGAAGGGCGCACATCGTTGCGCGTCGCCGCCGAGCGGGATCCGGAGAACGAGGGCCGGCGCGCGCGCCTCGCCGCCATTCTCGGCGCTGAGTTCGCGCCCAATTGCATCGCGCTCGATCAAACGCGGGACACTGTGCGGCTTTCCGGTTTCGCGGGTCTGCCCACGTTTCACCGCGGCACGCGCGAGTATCAGCACCTGTTCGTCAACGGCCGGCCCGTGAAGGACAAGCTGATCGTCGGCGCCGTGCGCGCGGCCTATCAGGATTTGCTGGCTCGCGACCGCCATCCGGTGGCGGCGCTGTTCCTCGATCTACCGCCCAGCGAAGTCGACGTGAACGTGCACCCGGCCAAAACCGAAGTGCGCTTTCGCGATGCGGCGCTGGTGCGCGGCTTGATCGTCGGCGCTCTCCAGCATGCGCTGGCCGGCGCCGGCCATCGCGCCTCCACGACGACGGCGCAGACCGCGCTCTCCGGCTTCCGCGCGCATTCGGCGCCGCACCAGCCGGCGCTGCGGGCGTGGGGCGCGGCGGAAGAGCATTCGACTTCATCCGATTTCATGATGCCGAGCGGACGCGTGGAATCTTCTCCCGTTTACGGGGGAGGTGGCGGCGAAGCGGCTGAACGGGGCGGTCCCGGTCAATCAGCCCCGCTGACAGCGCCTCCGCTGGCCGTGGAGCAAAACGAAGACGCGCAGTTTTTCCCGCTCGGCGCAGCGCGCGCGCAGATCCATGAAACCTACATCGTCGCGCAAACCGAGGACGGCATTGTCATCGTCGATCAGCACGCCGCGCACGAGCGGCTGGTGTACGAGCGCATGAAGCAGATGCTCGCGAACGGCGGCGTGCGCCGCCAAGCGCTGCTGATCCCTGAAGTTGTCGAACTTGATCCCGGCGAAGCTGAAGCGCTGGCCGCGCGCGCGGAAGAATTGGCGCAGCTCGGCCTCGTGATCGAGCCGTTCGGCCCTGGCGCCATTCTGGTGCGCGAGACGCCGGCGCTGCTCGGGCACATCGACGCCGCCGGCCTGCTGCGCGATCTCGTCGACGATGTCGCCGAATTGGGTGAGGCGCACGCGCTGAAAGAACGGCTGGAAGAAGTGTGTTCTTCGATGGCGTGCCATGGTTCGGTGCGCGCGGGCCGGCGCCTCACCGGCGAAGAAATGAACGCGCTCTTGCGTCACATGGAGGCGACGCCGTTCTCCGGCCAGTGCAATCACGGCCGCCCTACCTATGTAGAGTTGAAACTCGCCGATATCGAGCGCTTGTTCGGGCGCCGCTAGAGCCGCGACGTTCAAATAATGCCTCTTGACGCGCCGTTGCCGCTTGCACCGGCGCCGCCAGGCGCGATGATGCGCGCGCGAGGCAGATTGGGGATTTCACATGAAGAACTTGGTTTGGACCATGAGCGCGGCAGCGACGCTGTGCTTCAGCGCGCCGGCGGCCGCGCAAGTCAATTACAGCCAGAACGGCGCGTACGGTCAGGTGACGCTCGACTCGGGCTTTCTGCCCGATCCGCACAACGTCGAACTCACCGCGGGCGGCGGCGTTGACGCCAGCACCGTGAGCGACATGTGCGTCGGCCACATCGCGCAGCGCGCCGACTTCACGCTGCGCTATCGCGATGCGGGCGATCTGCCGCTGATCATTTCCGCGACCTCCGACGCAGACACCACGCTCGCAATCCGCGCGCCCGACGGCGCCTGGTATTGCGACGACGATAGCGGCGCCGGGCTCAATCCGCTGGTGCGCTTCGATGCGCCGCGCAATGGGCGCTACCAGATTTGGGTCGGCACCTACGGCGAAACGCCCGCGCCCGCGACGCTGCATATCTCGGAGATCGGCGGCGTCGGCGAGCGTCCCGACTACGCGCTCGATCCCGCTTACGGGACCATCGAGCTCGTGTCCGGCTTCACCCCCGATCCGCACACGCAAGCCATCCAGGCAGGCGGCGACATCGATGCCTCCGGCATCGGCATGCCGGGTTGCGTCGGCTGGATCGCGCGCGCGCCGGATTATCGCGTCAACTGGACCGCCGGCTCCGGCCAGCTGCCGCTGGTGTTCTCGGTCGCGTCGGACTCAGACACCACGCTGGTGGTCAACGATCCGTCCGGCAATTGGGTGTGCGACGATGACGGCGGCAATATTGGTCTTAATCCGTCGATCACGTTCGCCAATCCGCCGTCTGGCCAATACGACATTTGGGTCGGCACCTATGCACAAGGCGGCCTGCAGCCGTCGGTGCTGAATGTGTCCGAACTCTATTCGCAATAAATTCCACGCATGAAGGAAGGGCCGCGCTTCTCCGGGAGCGCGGCCTGTGTTTGTCACCAACGCGTATCCTGCGCCGCGCCCTCGAACACTTCGGCCAGCCGCCGGCGCGTTCCGGGCGTCGTCTTCGCCGGCAGCGCATCGCGCGCAAAGAAGCCGCGTTCAAGAATTTCCGCGTTGTCGCGCGGCGCACACGGGCGCCACTCCTCCAGCCGGTAGAGCGCAATGTGATCGTTGGGGAAGTTGGCGTGGTTGGCGAAAAAGCCGATCAGCGTGGCGCGCGCCGCCGCGACGCCGCCTTCCTCCGCCGCTTTCCGCAGCGCCGCATCGTGCGCGCTCTCACCGTGCTCTACGCCTCCGCCAGGCAG
>CALBSY010000508.1 GCA_937967725.1 uncultured Alphaproteobacteria bacterium
TTCCGCGCCCGCGGCGATCAGCGCGCGCGCCAGCGCGCGGCCGTCCTCCGGCGGGAAACGCCAATCGCTGGAGAAGCTGAACACGCAATGACGTGTCGCGCCGCCCTGGAAGGCGTTGGCTAGTCTGCCGCCGAAATCGCCCGCGAGATCGAAGCTGTCCATCGCACGCGTGAGATAGAGGTAAGAGTTGGCGTCGAAGCGCTCGACAAAGCTTGCGCCGGCGCCGGACAGAAGCTCAGCCTCAAAACGGAATCGTTCGCGCCGCTGCGCCGCCTCAACGCGCGCACGCACGCCGGCTTCCGACAAGCTCGCCACCTGCGCCGCCATCCGCGCCACGGCCAGCCCCTTGGCCGGCCGCACGCCGTGCGCGGCGTAGCCGCCGCCGCGCCACTCAGGATCGGCCATGATGGCTTGGCGCCCGAGTTCGGAGAGCGCGATATTGTGCGCCGATTGCCGCGCCGCCGAAGCGACGGTCACGCACGCGAACACACGGCGCGGATAAGCGCTCGCCCAATTCAGCGCCTGCATGCCGCCCATGCCGGCGCCGATCACCAGAAACAGACTCTCGATGCCCAGCGCTTCAATCAGCATCGATTGCGCGCGCACGATATCGGCGATGGTGATGGGCGGAAAGCGCAAGCCGTAAGGCTGACGGTCCGCCGCCGGCGAAGCCGGGCTGGTCGTGCCCATCGAGCCGCCGAGCACGTTGGCGCACACCACGAAGAAGCGGTTGGTGTCGATCGGCCGGCCCGGTCCGACGATGCGAGGCCACCAGGCCGGACGCCCCGTGATCGGATTGGGACTGGCGACGAATTGATCGTGCGTCAACGCGTGGCACACAAGCACCGCGTTGCTGCGATCCAAGTTGAGTGCGCCATAGGTCTCGAAGGCGATCGTCAGCGGCGCCAGCATCTCGCCGTTGGCCAGCTGGAGCGGGGCCGTCGCATCGAAGGAGAGGGTGCGCACGCCCCCCGCCGCCTGAACCTTCGCCGCTGCGTGAATCATGCGCCGGACTCTTATCGCGTTCGCGTCGGCGCGCATCCCCCGCCGCTCAGACGGGCTGTTGATGACTCGTAGCGTAAGCGGACATTGGCGGGGCGTGGGAAAGCCCCTAAGCTCGCGGCGCATGAACGATCAGGCCCCTCCCGCCGGCGATCCGGTCGAAACGATTCGCCGCGAAATCGACGGCATCGACCAAACTTTGCTCTCGTTGTTCGCGCAGCGGCTGCAACTTGCCGACAGCCTTACCGCGGCGAAAACGCCGCAAAGCGGGCTACCGATCCGTCCCGGGCGCGAAGTGGCGATGCTGCGCCGTCTGATCTCGACCGCGCCGGCGCCGCTCGAACGTGAACTCGTGGTGGAACTCTGGCGCGCTTTGATCGCGGCGAACTTGCGCCGGCAACGCACCATCGACGTTGTCGTTGGCGGCGGCCGCAACGATCCGCGTCTGTTCGACATCGCGCGCCGTCATTTCGGCGCCAGAACGCGCATTCAACATCTGCCCGAGCCGCAAGCGGCGCTGCAGAAGGCGGCGGAAAATCCGCAGACCTTCGTTGCGGTGACGCCATGGCCTGCCGCGCCGGGCGTCGGCGCCTGGTGGCCTGCGCTGAGCGAACGCCGTTTCCACGATCTGCATCTCATTGCCGGCCTGCCGCTCATTGGCGCCGTTGGCGACACGCCCGAAGCCGCTGTGTTCGCCGCCGCCCCCAACGAAGAGGCGGGCGGCGATGTCACCATGCTGATGGCTTTCGACCCGCATCACCGCTTGCAGCGCGCGCTGAGCGAACTGGGCCTGACCGGCAGCGAGGTCGCGCGCGCCGAGCCGCGGGTGCTGGTGCGCGTCGAAGGCTTTCTCGCCATCGACGATCCGCGCGCGCCGGCGATGATGCGCTCCGGGCTCGACAGCGTGCGCGTGCTCGGTTCCTACGCGCGCATCTGATGGCCGTCATATTTGAACGCATCGCGATCCTGGGCGCCGGCTTGATCGGCGCATCGATTGCGCGCGCCGCGCGCGAACAGGGCGCGGCGAACGCGATCGCGCTCTACGATGTCGACGCGGGCGTGCGCGCACGCGCGCGCGATTTGGCGTTGGGCGAGGTGGCTGACGATCCGGCCGCCGCCGTCGCTGACGCGGACCTGATCGTGTTGGCGGCGCCGGTCGGCGCCATGGGTGAAGCCATGCGCGCGGCCGCGCCTGGCTTGAAGCAAGGCGCGATCGTCACCGACGTCGGCTCGGTGAAAGGCGCGGTGGTAACGGCGGTCATGCAGCACTTGCCTGCAGGCGCGTTCTTCGTGCCGGGCCATCCCATCGCCGGCACCGAACATTCGGGCCCCGACGCCGGGTTCGCGACGCTGTTCAAGGGCCGTTGGCACATCCTCACCCCGCTGCCCGATCCGCGTGCGGATTACGCCGGCGCCGTCGATAAGCTTGAAGCGTTTTGGCGCACGCTCGGCGCTGAAGTCGAGCGCATGGACCCGGCGCGCCACGATGTCGTGCTCGCCGTCACCAGCCACCTGCCGCACCTGATCGCGTTCAACATCGTCGCCATGGCGGAGGATCTGGAAAGCGTCACCGAGAGCGAAGTGGTGAAGTATTCGGCGTCCGGCTTCCGCGATTTTACCCGCATCGCCGCGAGCGACCCCACGATGTGGCGCGATGTGTTCCTCACCAACCGCGACGCGGTGCTCGAAGTGCTGGGCCGTTTCTCGGAAGATCTCGCCGCGTTGCAGCGCGCGATCCGCTGGGGTGACGGCCAACAGCTCTACGACTTGTTCGACCGCGCCCGCCGCATGCGCCGCGAAGTGATTGAAGCGGGGCAAGACATCCCGGCGCCGAACTGGGGGCGGGAAAACTAGGGACTAATACACAGGCGGCAGCGGACGCACCGGCACGCCTTCGATCCGCAACACGCCATCGCGCGCCCCGATGTCCAATGTGATGTCGTCGCCCGTCACGACATAACCCGCGGCCAGCAACGCCAATGCGCGCCGCGCGTCGTCGTTGACGTTCGGGCCGTTGGCGATGGCGGTCAGCACCGGCGCCGGGCGTTCGATCGGCAGCACGAGGCGGCCGTCGAGACGGCGTTGCTGATCCAGGCCGCCTTCGCCTGTGCCAGTAGTCTCCAGCGGTCCCCAATTCAGCACCAGCGCGTCGAAGCGCAACCGCCCGCCGGCTTCGCGCCACGGCCCTAGCGGATCTTGCGGCGATGTCTCCAGCAGCGCTGCGCCGCGCTCGATCACGATGGCGGCGCGCAGCGCAGAGACATCCAGGCCGAACGCTTCGAAGCTGCGCACGGGGCGCGGCAGCGTCAGCGCCTGCGCGTCGAACGCCAGTTGATACTCGCCGCTGGCGCGCGGATCGGGGCGCACATTCATGACCACGCGCGCGATGCGCATGACGCCGTCCTGCGCCGGATCGTCGAGGGTCAGGTTGTTGGCTTCGATGCCGGCCATGGCGAGATTGCCGCCGCTGGTGCGCAGGCTGGCGATCATCGCCTCGGCGTCGACGTTGGTGACGGCGCCGTTCGCGCGCGACACCGCGATCGGCGCTTCTGCCTCCAGCGTGACATGCTGAGGGTTGAGCAGGTTGACGTGCAAGTCGGCGCGCTCGGTCTCGGCGCGCCAGCCGCCGCGTGCGGCGGCGTAGGTCACGTCGCGCATTTCCAGGCGCATCAGCACGGGAAAGCCGTGCCGTACGATGTCCCCGAACGTGGCCTCTGCGCCTTGCGCGCCTTGCTCGAACGCCCAGGTGCGCAATTGGCGCTCGGCTTCGTTCGCCACATAGTTCCAGTAGAAAACCCACCCCAGCGCCAGGAGCGCGAACAGCACCCACGGAACCGCCAGCCATAGCCCTCGTATCTTCATGCGCTAACGGTGCGACGCTTATCGGGCGGCAGCAAGGCCTGGCCTTCGCTTTCGATCACGTCTTCAAGCCTTCGCATGAATTCGGCGCGCGGAAGTCCGGCCGGAATCGGCGGCAGCACCTTGAACGTCACGGTTCCCGGACTGCGCATCAGCCCTTTGGGTTTCCACACTAGCCCGGTGTTCAGAGCGACCGGCGTGACCGGCAGGTTCAGATCCTTGTACATCGCGGCGATGCCTGGCTTGTAATCCGGCGGCGCGTCCAGCGCTTGGCGTGTTCCCTCCGGAAAGATCAGCACTTGGCGGCCCTTGCTCACCGCTTCGCGTGCGCCGCGCACCACGCTCTTCAACGCCTTGGCGTGACCGCCGCGATCCACCGCGATTTGGTTGCGCGCCAAGTAGGCGCCCATGATCGGCGTGTAGATGAGTTCCTTTTTGAACACGTACACCGGCTGTGGCAGGAACAGCGACGGCACAATGGTGTCGAGCATCGATTGATGCTTCATCGCGATCAGCGCGCCGCCTTGCGGCACGTTTTCCAGGCCCTCAAATTTGACGTGCGCGCCGACGATCCAGCGCAA
>CALBSY010000509.1 GCA_937967725.1 uncultured Alphaproteobacteria bacterium
GCGGGAATTCGCCGCGGCGGCCGGATCGGGTCAGCGCGGCGCGGCCATTTGGATGCAGCACCGCCATAACGAGCTCCGCCTCCGGCGGCGGACCGGTTTCCTCGCTGATCATTTGCCGCGCTTGGTTGGTGACGAAGTCGGCGTTGGGCGTGACGCAGAGATCGAAGCGCAGCGTGCCGTCGGCCTCTTCCCACGCATCGCCGGTGTGGAAGAAGAACATCGCCGGCAGCTCGTAAAGGCGGCGGTTGGCGAGATCGTCCTTGTCGAGCACGAGCACGCGGAAAGGCTCGTCTTCGCGCCAGACGTAGCCGTTGACGATCGGCGCCGTCATGCGCTGGTGCAGCCACGGCTGCAGCGGAATGATGAGATGCCGCTCGGTGACGGCCCAATCGTGCACATAAGAGCGAACGCCCAGATCGACCACCTGCGCGTCTTCGAGTGCGCCGTCCGGCGCGAGCCGCCAGATGATCGCGCGCGACCCTTGCACGCCGACGTTCCAGATGCGCCCGCCGGGTTCGACCTTCGGATGCGCGGTAAAGGGCATCGCAGCGAGGTCCGGACGGAAAGGCTCGATGCCGCGTGTTGTGAGCGTATCGGGGTCCATGCGCGTTGGAGAGCCGCCCTCCCACAACGCCCACAATTCGTCGCCGGCGATCAGCACCGACTTGTTGGAGGCGTTGACGTCGTCAGGCGATTGCACGGGCGCGTCCGGCGCGCCGGCGGTGCCGAACCCCGGCATGATGATGCGCTGCTCCGCCATTTCGAGGCGGCGCTTCGGCGTATCCACGAAGCGTCCCATGTGGCGAACGTTGCCGCCGTCGAGCGCGAACCGCTGCACAAAGCCGTCGCCGTCGAACCAGTGGCCGGTGGCCGAGCCCGGATAGCGGAACCAGCCGGGGCCATTGCGGTAGAGAACGCCCTCCAGTCCGCCCGGCGCGCGGCCGTGAATCAGGCGCATGCGCGCGTCGGGAAAACCGTTGGCGGGCGCGTTCTCGACCCCGGCTTGCCATGGCGCGTCATCGGCGAAGGCGGACGGCGCGAGCGCGATGGTGGCGCCGGCGGCGGCGAGCGAACCAAGGAGGCGGCGGCGGGAGAGGGGCATCAGAATGCACCTCCGACTTCGATCTGTTGCACGTTCTGGCCAGCGCTGAGGGTGAAAGCGGCGTCGGCCCAGCTAGCCGGACCGAAGCGGCCGCGCGCGTTGTTGGAGAACGCGAAGGGTTCGGTCGGGATGCCGAATGGGTTGGTGTCGAGTTCGTTGTCTCCGTCCAAATCGTGGAACAGGCGGAAGGCGTACTGGCCGGGTGTCAGGCCCTCAAAGCTGACGGTCGCCGTGGCGCCGTCGACCGTCACCTGCCGGCCGCCGACAGCTTCGCCGCCGCTATAGCCAGCCTCGCTGTCGAACAATTGCAGCAGTATGACGCCATGTGGGGCGAGGTTGCCGATCTCGATGGTCAGGCTCGCCGCGCCGTCCTGAGCGCGGGCGGCCGGCGCGGCTAGCAGGACGAGGGCGAAAATGGCGCTACGCAACATAGGGAAATCTCCGGTTTCGGCGAGAGGCCGTTGACGGGAGCCTTGCCCTGCAGCGCGCGCCGAACCAGCGCGCCTACGTGGACGCGCTGCCTTGTTGCGCCAATCGACGCCGCTTGCCGTTCACGGTTCGCGAAATGCGCCTAGCCCGCAGCCGCTTGGCGCTCCCTGGCGTGGTCCAATTCCTGGGCGGCGAGGTATTTCTCTGCTTCCAGCGCGGCCATGCAGCCAAGGCCCGCCGCTGTCACGGCCTGGCGGTACACGTCGTCCGCATCGCCGCCGGCGGCGAACACGCCAGGGACGTTCGTCTCGGTGGTTCCCGGCTTCACCAGGATGTAACCGTTGTCCTTCATCGCCACCTGACCTGTGAATAACTCCGTCGCCGGTGCGTGGCCGATGGCGATGAAGACGCCGTCCAGTTTGCGCTCCTCGCCTTGGCCGGTCTTCAGATTGCGGATGACGATGCCGGTGACGCCCTTGGGCTCCTCCGTCCCTTCGATCTCCTCCAACACCGTGTCCCAGATCACCTCGATCTTCGGGTGGTTGAACAGGCGCTCCTGCAACACTTTTTCCGCGCGCAGGCTGTCGCGGCGGTGGATCAGCGTCACTTTGCTGGCCAGGTGCGCGAGGTACAGCGCTTCCTCAACTGCGCTGTTGCCGCCGCCGATTACGGCCACTTCCTTGCCGCGGAAGAAGAAGCCGTCGCAGGTGGCGCAGGCCGACACGCCGAAACCGCCAAACTTCTTCTCACTCTCGAGCCCTAGCCATTTTGCCTGCGCGCCGGTGGCGATGATGAGTGCGTCGGCGAGGTAGATTTGTCCGCTGTCGCCGGTCAGGCGGAACGGGCGCTGATTGAGTTCGGCTTTGATAATGATGTCTTCGACAATCTCAGTCCCGACGTGTTTGGCCTGAGCGCGCATCTGTTCCATCAGCCAGGGGCCTTGGATCACGTCGGCGAAGCCGGGGTAGTTTTCCACGTCCGTGGTGATGGTGAGCTGACCGCCGGGCTGCAGGCCCGCAATCAGAAGCGGCTTGCGCAACGCCCGAGCGGCATAGATGGCGGCGCTGTAGCCGGCCGGCCCCGAGCCGATGATGACGACAGGGGCATGGCGGGCGGCGGGTTGGGTCATGTCGAAGCCTTCTGAATCGGTTGCGGCCAATATGGCGGGCCGCGCCGCCGGTACAAACCCAAGCGAAGGATTCGGCTGTGTTTTCGAATGGCGCATCAGGGGACTTGCCAACGTTATAATTCGATGATACTAGAAATATAGAAATGAAGCAAGATGCCGTTCTTCAAGCCCTTAGCGCGCTCGCTCATGAGCATCGTCTGGCCGTGTTTCGATTGCTCGTCCAAGCGGGGCCCGGCGGGCACGCGGCCGGAGAGATCGCCGAGAGACTGGCGATGCCTGCCTCTTCTCTCTCGTTTCACCTCGCTCACCTGAACCGCGCCGGCCTGATCGCCCAGCGGCGGGACGGGCGTTCGCTGATCTATTCGGCCGACTTCGAGGCCATGAACGGCCTTGTCGGCTTTCTCACCGAGAATTGCTGTGGCGGCGCCTCGTGTGCGCCGGCTGCGGCCTCCTCCCCAAGGAAAAGGAAGGCGTCATGAAACGGCTGCATGTTCATGTCGGCGTGAACGATCTCGATCAATCGATCCGTTTCTACACCGCGTTGTTCGCGTCCGAGCCGAGCGTGAGGAAGGCGGACTACGCGAAATGGATGCTGGAAGATCCGCGCGTGAACTTCGCCATTTCGCATCGAAGTGGCGGTGGCGGCGTACGCCATCTGGGCATCCAGGCCGAAACAGCAGAAGAATTGCAGGACGTGTATGCGCGTCTCAAGCAAGCCGACGGTCCAACTTTGGAGGAGGGCGCGACCACGTGCTGTTACGCCAAATCGGAAAAAACTTGGATCAGTGACCCGCAGGGCGTGGCGTGGGAGACATTCCACACCACCGGCGAGAGTACGACTTACGGCGGCGGCGCTGAGGGCGCGGCGCCGGAATCGCACGCCGCGACAAAGCCGGCGCCGTGCTGTGCTCCGAATGCGCTAGAGGCTGCGTCATGAACGCTCAGGCGGCGCACCGTCCATACAACGTTCTGTTTCTTTGCACCGGCAACTCAGCGCGCTCGATCATGGCCGAAGCCATTCTTGCGCGCGCCGGCGCTGGAAAATTCATCGCATATTCGGCGGGATCGCAGCCGAAGGGCGAGGTGCATCCGCACGCCATCCGCCTGCTGCAGCGGTTCAATCACAAGACCGAGGGCTTTCGCTCCAAGAGCTGGGATGAGTTCGCGCGCGCCGATGCGCCACCGTTGGATTTCGTGTTTACCGTTTGCGACAACGCGGCGGGGGAAGTTTGTCCCGTGTGGCCCGGTCAGCCGATGACGGCGCATTGGGGCGTGCCGGATCCAGCCGCGGTGGAAGGATCCGATGCGGAGGTCGCCGCGGCGTTCGCGGATGCCTACGGGCGGCTCAGCAACCGCATTACGGTGTTGGTCAACCTGCCGTTCGAGGGGCTCGATAGGCTGTCGCTGCAGAGGCGATTGGACGATATTGGCCGCGGCCAACACGCGCCGGTCCGAGAGGCGTGAGCTTCGATCTTCCGCGCCGGCTCGCTGCCGAGTTCGGCGGCGCATTATTTCTCGCCGCCGTGGTGATCGGCTCCGGCGTCATGGGAATGCAGCTGGCCGGCGGCAACGTCGCGATGGCGCTGCTGGCGAACACACTGGCCACCGCGGCAATTCTCTATGTGCTCATCACCGCGCTTGCGCCAATCTCGGGCGCCCACTTCAATCCAGCGGTGACGCTGGCATTCTTGCTACGGCGTGAAATTGGCGTCGCCGCTGCGCTACTCTATTCACTCGCGCAAATCGCCGGATGCGTCGCGGGCGCTCTACTCGCGCACGCGCTGTTCGACTTGCCGTTGTTGCAAATCGCAGCAACGCAGCGCGCCGGCGCGTCTCAGATGCTGTCCGAGGGCGCTGCAACCTTTGCGCTCGTCGCGTGCATTTTGCTTGTAGTGCGCGCCAAGCCCGGAGCTGGTGCCGCCGCGGTCGCGCTGCCCATTGCGGCCGGCTAGTGGTGGACGAGTTCCACTTCCTTCGCCAATCCCGCCATCACAATTGCCCGCGCCTTGAGCGACACGTTTGCGGGAATCCGTCCGCAGGACGCGGCCGGGTTCATTGCCGCGCAATTCGCGGGCGCGGTGTCGGCGACGCACGTTTGTCGTTGGTTTTACCGCGCCTTCGCGCGCGCGGACCAAGAGGTGAGCACCGCGGCGGCGGCGCGGTCGGTTTCCAGCAGCGGCGGATAGGTCCAGGTTTCGAGCCGGCCGCGGAAGGGGCGGGCGCAGCCACGCCGCGCCAAACTCTGATGAAAACGCGCGAGCTTGCCGCTTCTGCCGTCGACAGCGAGCACATGCACCGGCTTTGCTGTCGCGGCAGCCTCGGTCGCCATGTTGACGCTGTCGGCGGTGACGAAGATGTGGTCTGCGGCGCCCAGTAGCGCGAAGTATGGGTTTGGGCCATCGCCCTCGTAGAACACGGCGCAATGCGGCGCCAGCCAGGTGCGGAACTGCACGCGCGCGGCCTCGCCGGTGCGCCGCGAAAGCGTAGCCAGCAGCGTGCCGCCGGTCTCGCGCTGCACCGCGACAAGCGTGTCGGAGATTTCGCGCGCGCGACGCGGAGAAATGTCGTTGCGCTTCGACTTGCCGCCGATCAGCACGGCGAAGCGCGGGCCCGGCATGTCCTCCAACGCGCCGGGATAATCCAGCACGGCCTGATCGATCTTCTCCGGTGTGACACGGTGACAGGCCCCGACCACAGGCAGAACATTGGGGCCTTCGAGCCCGTCGTGAATCGGCGGTACGACAACGTCGAACTCGCGCGGATTCACGCGCGGGTCCTGCAACTGCACAACGAAAGTGCGATGGTCCGACCAATCGCGCAGGCCGAGCGCGAACGGCGTCGAGGCGCGGCCGCAGCCGATAAAGATGTCGGGCCACGGCGGTTCGATGGGATCGGAGCCAACGGTGAGCGCCAAGCGCGGCGCCGGCACAAAGCCCGGCGGAAACCACGACCACGGCGTGCGCAGCGCGACGCGCTTGACGTTCAACTCGATCGGAATCCGCCGGGCGATGGCCTCGGCCAATCCTAGCGCTTGGTTCTCGATGCCGGCGCGCCCGTCGCTTACAACCCAGACCTTGGGAGCTTCGGCCGGCTGGTACCCATCGCTGCGCATCAGCCCGGCTCCGCGGCTGGCGTCAGAGGTACTTCACCTTGACGATCTCGTACGACTTGGCGCCGCCTGGGGCCATCACTTCGACCACGTCGCCTTCTTCCTTGCCGATCATCGCGCGCGCCATCGGGGAGGAGATCGAAATCTTGCCGGCCTTCACGTCGGACTCGTCCTCGCCCACGATCTTGTACTTCGACTTGTCGCCGGAATCCTCGTCGAGCAGGGTCACGGTCGCGCCGAATTTGACCTGCTTTCCGGAAAGCTTGGAGACGTCGATGACCTGGGCGCGGGCGATCTTATCCTCGATGTCGGCCACGCGCGTCTCGATGAAAGCCTGGCGCTCTTTCGCCGCATGGTATTCGGCGTTCTCGGAGAGGTCGCCATGGCTGCGCGCCTCCGCAATCGCCTGGATCACGGTGGGGCGCTCTTGCGTCTTGAGACGCTTCAGTTCTGCGTCGAGGGCCTGATAACCCTCGGCGGTCATTGGTA
>CALBSY010000510.1 GCA_937967725.1 uncultured Alphaproteobacteria bacterium
CGTTCACACCCAGGCGGACAAGCCGGCTTCGCCGGTCAAGGGCAACGCCATTATCAGCTTCGAAAACGTCACCAAGCGTTTCGGCAAAACCGTCGCCGTCGACAACGTGAACCTGCAAATTCAGGAAGGCGAGTTCTTCGCGCTGCTGGGCCCGTCAGGCTGCGGCAAGACCACGTTGCTGCGCATGCTCGCCGGTTTTGAGACGCCGAGCGAAGGACGCATTTTAATCGACGGTCAGGATATCGCGCCGCTTCCGCCGAATAAGCGGCCGGTGAACATGGTGTTCCAGTCCTACGCCGTGTTCCCGCACATGAAGGTCGCCGACAATGTCGGCTACGGGCTGAAGATGGACGGCGTGCCGGAGATTGAACGCAAGAAGCGCGTCGATGAAGCGCTCGAGCTGGTCAAGCTCGGCGGGCTAGGCGAGCGTATGCCGGATCAACTTTCGGGCGGACAGCGCCAGCGCGTAGCGTTGGCGCGGGCATTGGTGAAGCGGCCGCGCGTGCTGCTGCTGGATGAACCGCTGTCGGCGCTCGACGCCAAGCTGCGCGACCAGATGCGCTCCGAGCTCACTTCGCTACAGGAGAAGGTGGGCATCACTTTCATTATGGTCACGCACGATCAGGACGAGGCGCTCGCCATCGCCACGCGTTGCGCGGTGATGAATCGCGGCGTGCTCACGCAGGTGGCTACGCCCTCCGATCTCTACGAGTTTCCCAATTCGCGCTTCGTGGCGGATTTCGTGGGCAGCGTGAACATGTTCGAGGGTGTGCTGGAAAAGGACGAGCCAAGCAGGGCGCAGGTGCGCTGTCCGGAGCTTGCCGCGCCAGTCTATCTCGACCACGGCGTTACCGGTGCGCGCGGCGCCACCGTATGGGTGGCGCTGCGCCCTGAAAAGATCGAGATGCACAAGCGCGCCGAAGGCGCCGCCCCCATGAAGATGGAAGACGCGCCGGAAGGAACGAACGTTGTGCCTGGCGTCATCCGCGACATCGTCTATCTGGGCAGCGAGACCAATTACGAAGTTGAACTCGAAGGCGGCCGGCGGGTGAAGACATTCCGTTCCAATCTGACCCGTTACGACCAGGAAGACTTTACCTGGGACGAGCCGGTGTGGCTTGCTTGGCACGCCTGTTCGCCCGCCGTGCTCCTATCTTAGCCCCATGACTATGGACAAAGCCCGTCCCGTCCTTGGCGTCATCAGCTGCAACCGCACCATCGATGGCCAAGCGGCGCAGTCGGTGATGACGCGTTATCTCGCTTCGTCGCTGACCTATGCCAACGCAGCTGGCTTGATGGTGCCGGCGATGCCCGGCTTGATGCAGGCGCGCGAGGTGGCGCCGCGGCTGGACGGATTGCTGCTCACGGGCACGCCATCGAACCTCGATCCCCAGCGTTACGGCGAACCCGTCGACGATGCGCCCGGACCGTTCGATCGCGACCGCGACGAAATGACGGCGCGCCTGATCGAAGCTATGCTCGATCTGAGCAAGCCGGTATTCGGCATCTGCCGCGGATTTCAGGAGCTCAACGTCGCATTTGGCGGCACGCTGAGGCGCGATATGGGCAATCATCCGGATCTCATCCCGCACCACTCGCCGGAGGAAAAGGACATCCCGCTGATGTTCGAGCACTTGCACCCGGTGACGCTGACGCCAGGCGGCGTGCTGCGCGGCGCCTACGACAAAGATGCGCTCGACGTGATCAGCGTTCACTTCCAAGGTGTCGACAGGCTCGGCGCGGGGCTGCGCGTCGAAGCCACCGCGCCGGACGGCGTCGTGGAAGCAGTTTCGGCGGAAGTGAATGGCGCGCCTGTGCTCGCCGTGCAGTGGCACCCGGAGTGGAAGGCTGACGAGAGTTCGGACAGCCAGACTTTCTTTAGGCTTCTGGGCCAAGCGCTGCGTGGCGAGAAGCTCGTCTCCTGAGCCGTGAGATTATAACCAAGGGATCGACCAACCATGCCCGCCCGTAACTACGACATCCCCGAACTCCGACGGCTGGACGTCGAACACCATTTGCCGGCGCAGGCCACCTATTCCGAGATTCACGCGCTCAGCGGCAGCCGCACCGTCGCGCGCGCCGTGGGCTGGACGATTTATGACGGCGAGGGCCACGCCATTCTCGATGGGATGGCGGGTTTGTGGTGCGTCAATGTCGGCTACGGCCGCGAGGAGTTGGCGCGCGCCGCTTATGAGCAGCTGCAGGAGCTGCCGTTCTACAACACGTTCTTCAAGACGGCGACGCCGCCCACTGTGATGCTAGCCGCCAAGCTGTCGGAAAAACTTGGCGGTAAGCTCAGCCACGTGTTCTTCAACTCGTCAGGCTCGGAAGCCAACGACACCGTCATGCGCATGGTGCGCCATTATTGGACGGCGAAGGGCGAACCGAAGCGCAGCATCTTCATCAGCCGCTGGAACGCCTATCACGGCTCGACCATGGCCGGCGCCAGCCTTGGCGGCATGAAGCACATGCATCCGATCGGGGGCCTGCCGATCCCTGGCGTTGAGCATGTGATGCAGCCTTATCGCTTCAACGAAGGCTTTGGCGAAGACGAGGAGGTGTTCACGGCGCGTGCGGTGCAGGAGATTGAAGATCGCATCCTGAAAGTCGGCCCGGAGAACGTGGCCGCCTTCATCGGTGAAGTGGTGCAGGGTGCCGGCGGCGTGATCATTCCGCCGGCAGGCTATTGGAAAAAGGTCGAAGCGATCTGCCGCAGGTACGGCATTCTTCTCGTGGTCGATGAAGTCATCACCGGCTTCGGCCGGCTGGGCTCATGGTTCGGCTTCCAGCACTATGGCGTAACACCCGACCTTGTGCCGATGGCGAAAGGCTTGTCGTCAGGCTACCTGCCGCTCTCCGCGGTCGGAGTTTCGCGTGAAATCGTCGACGTGCTGCGCGAGAAGGGTGGCGAGTTCGTCCACGGCTACACCTATTCGGGCCATCCGGTGTCGGCCGCCGTCGCATTGAAGAACATCGAGATCATCGAGCGCGAAAGCCTGGTCGACCGCGTCCGGAACGATGTAGGGCCCTATTTCGCCGAAGCGCTGAAACGTCTCGATGGCGATCCGTTGGTGGGAGAAACGCGCTCGCTCGGCCTGATCGGCGCCGTCGAGATCGTTTCGCGCAAGGGCACGAACGAGCGCTTTACCGGAAAGGAAGGCAAGGCCGGGCCCATCGTACGCGACGCCTGCATCAAGAACGGGCTGATGGTGCGCGGTATTCGCGATTCGGTCGTGATGTGCCCGCCCTTGATCATCACGCGCGACGAGATCGATCGCATGATCGACATCATCGCCAAATCCCTGCGCGAAGCGGAGCCCGCGCTGCGGGCGTTGAAGCCGGACGATCCTGGTGGGCTAGGGTAGAGGCGCTCCGTCGAGCGCGAGGCCGTCACGCCCAAGCAACCCCATGCCGTCGTTGATGTCAGCGGTGATCGCCGCGCGCAACGCGGGGGCGTCTTTAGCTTCGATCGCCGCTATGGCGGCCTTGTGATTGTCGTGCAAATTTGCGCCGCTCACGCGACCGAACACGACGCGCATGTACGGACCGAATTGCAGCCAAAGCGTTTCAATCAACTGCGCCAGCACCGCGCCGGGATAGGCGCGGTACAGCGTGAAGTGAAAATCATGATTGCTTTGCATGTAGGCTTCGGCGTCACCTGTGGCGATCGCTGTATCGAGTGAAATGTCCGCCGCCTGTAGCAATCCGACGTGCTCCGGCGTCAGGTGCGGCAAGGCCAACACTGCCGCTTCCGGTTCGAGCAGCAACCGGCAGCGCAACAAGTCGTCGAACCGCGCTTCCGTCATCGGCGGCACGCGCACGCGGCGCTTGGAGCGGATCGCGACCGCGCCCTCTGCGGCAAGCCGCGAGAGCGCATCGCGGACTGGCGTTTGGCTGACGCCTAGCTCGGCAGCCAGGCTGCGCGTCGAGAGTTCATGCCCGGGCGCCATGCCGCCGTTGACCAGCCGCTTGCGCAGTTTGGCATAGATGGCTGCGTTGAGCCCTTCGTCTTCCCCGCTGAAAGTCATGCGCGCCAGCTAGCCAAAGGCGGTTACGAAAGCACCAAAAAACAACAGTAGGGCGACGTACAGCATTGTATGGCCGTGCTTGACTTGCCCCGAGCAGCCCACTCATAGTGTGGCAATCAGGTGACTCATGCGCTCCCGCGGCCTTCATGTGAAGGCGGAAGGGCGCGGGTTGCGAGCGGTCTCGATTGGCCGTCCTCACGTAATCGCCCCGCGCTTATCTGAACGGCAAATCTGTGCTGTTGGCGCGCGCCAGAACGGCGCCGGGCAAGTCATCGCGTCAGCATGGACCGGATCGCGGCATGGATAAGAACAGTTTTGGCAGCTGGATCAAGGAGCGCGGGACCGGCGAGGTCGAGTGCCTGATCCCCGATCTTAATGGCGTCATTCGGGGCAAGGTTTTTCCCGCGCAGAAGTTCCTCCAGAGTGAACGCGACGGCTCGTTGCGAATCCCCTCCAGCATCTACCTGCTGACCGTGACAGGCGAGTACGCCGACGACGCCAACGAGGCGCTCTCGATGCAGGATCCGGATGTCGTGCTGCGGCCCGATCCGGACACGATCTGCGTGGCGCCCGGTTACAAGACGCCGACCGCGTTCGTATTCGCCGATGCGTATCACACCAGCGGCGAACCCTATGAGATTGCGCCGCGCCACGTGCTGAAGCGGGTGGTGGAGATGTACGACAAAGAGGGCCTTCGGCCGGTAGTCGCGCCGGAATTGGAGTTCTACCTCACGCAAAAGAACACCGATCCGGATTTGCCGCTGCTGCCGCCGGCTGGGCGATCGGGCCGCTCGGAAACGGCGCCGCAGCCGTACGGCCTCGAAGCGATCACGGAATACGAGGATCTGATCGAGACGATTTACGAGCACGCCGAAGCGGCCTCGCTGCATCTCGATACTATGATCCACGAAAGCGGCACTGCGCAGCTCGAGATCAACTTCAATCACGGCGACCCGGTGCACGTTTCGGATCAGGTGCTCGTGTTCAAGCGCATCGTGCGGCAAGTGGCGTTGAAGCATGGCGTCTACGCCACGTTCATGGCTAAGCCGATGGAGAACCAGCCCGGCAGCGCTATGCATCTGCACGTATCGCTGGTCGATGCGAAGAAGGGCGGCAATCTTTTCGGCGTAGAGTCGGAAGACCGCATGGGCGGCAATAGCGAAATGTTCAAGAATTTCGTCGGCGGCCTGCAGAAATACCTCGGCGAAGTGACGCCGCTGTTCGCGCCTAACGTGAATTCGTTCCGCCGTATGCGGCCGGATTTTTCTGCGCCTATCAACCTGCAATGGGGTTACGATAATCGTTCGTGCGGCTTGCGCGTGCCGATCTCGCGCCCGGAGAACCGACGCATCGAGAACCGTTTGCCCGGCGCTGACGCCAATCCGTATCTCGCCATCGCCGCTGTGCTGGTATGCTGTTATATCGGCATTCGCGCCAAGATCGAGCCGGCGGAGATGGTGCAAGGGAGCGCGTACAAGTGGGCGCGCACGCTGCCGCGCACGTTGCGTGAAGGGCTTGACCGTTTCCGCGAATGCAAACCTGTGATCGAGTTGCTGGGCGAACCGTTCTGCCGCGCGTTTCAGAAGATCAAGTCACACGAACTCAGCGCCTTTGAAGGCGTAATCTCGTCCTGGGAGCGCGACCACTTGCTGCTCAAGGTTTAACGTGAGCGCCGCGAAAATCCGGCGCGTGAGCTATGTGCTCGCAGTTCACGATCTGAAACGCTCTACAGCGTATTGGACAAACGTGCTCGGCTGGGAGTTCGGATTCGAAGATCCGGGCTGCTGGAGTTTTCTTTATCGCGATGAAGTTGGCGTGCACTTGGGAGAGTGCGTCGACGCAATGGCGCCAGCGAACTTGGGCGACCATTCCTATATCGCGTACATCGTGATGGACGATGTTGACCGCTACCACGCTGAAATAAGCGCGCGCGGCGCCGATTGTCGCGACCCGGAAGATAAGCCGTGGGGCATGCGCGAGATGGCGGTGCGGACGATCGACGGCCATCGCATCACATTTGCGCAAGAAATTGAGTAAAGGACACTTCAATTCCGATCTCGGCATGGAGCGGTCCTACTACGCTGCGACCGCCAACCCGTTCGAGCCGGCGCCCAAACTTCGAGGCGAACATACGTGCGACGTTGTGGTCGTTGGCGGCGGCTATACCGGACTGCACGCGGCGCTGAACGCAGCCGAGCGCGGCTTGTCGGTGGTGCTGCTTGAGGCAGGGCGCATCGGCTGGGGCGCTTCCGGGCGCAATGGCGGGCAGATCATTCCCGGCTGGCGCAAGGGCGCCACCGATCTCATCGCGCGCCATGGGGCCGAGCACGCGCGCACACTGTTCGAGCTGGCGCTCGATGCACGCGCGCTCACGCTGGAGCGCATCGCCAAACACAATATTGCCTGCGACCTCAGCCTAAACGGCCACATCACGCTGGCGGCGAAGCCCTCGGACATCGAGTGGATGCAGGCTGAAGCGGAGTCGCTTGCGCGCACGATGGCGTACCCGCATACGCGCGTACTTTCGCGCGAGGAAGCGCATGCCAAAATCAGCGCGCCGCAGTTTCATGGCGCGCTGCTGGATGAGTATGGCGGGCACTTGCATCCGCTGAACTACGCGCTAGGCCTCGCAGATGCCGCCCGTTCAGGCGGCGTTGCGCTCTATGAGCATTCGCGCGTATTGGCGTTAGACAGCGCGGGGGGCGTCGCCGCGCGAACCGAGCACGGCCTTGTCCGTGCCCGCTTTGGCGTATTGGCGTGCGATGCGCTATTGGGTGGGTTAGCGCCCCGTATCGCCAAACGCATCATGCCGGTGGCGAACTATCTTGTCGCCACCGAGCCCCTGAGGGCGCCAAACGCAATTATCGCCGACGATCTCGCCGCCAGCGACAGCCGCTTCGTCGTCAACTATTTTCGTTTGAGCGCTGACGGACGGCTAATCTTCGGCGGCGGCGAGCGTTACTCACCCGATCCGCCAGCGGACATCACCGCTTTTGTGCGTGGACATATGCTGCGCGGCTTCCCGCAGCTCGACAACGTGCGCATAGATCACGCCTGGGGCGGGCTTGTCTCCATCACAATGTCGCGCATGCCGCACATCGGGCGGATTGGTGATCTCTTCTTCGCGCATGGATATTCCGGGCAGGGCGTATTGACGCCTGCGCTGGCCGGCAAGGTGCTTGTGGAAGCGATGGCCGGCACTGCCGAACGCTTCGACGTGCTGGCCGATCTCGCGCCGCCCGTGTTTCCCGGCGGCGCAGCACTACGTTCGCCGCTGCATGTGCTCGGCATGCTTTGGTACGCGCTGCGCGATCGGCTCTAATGCGCCATCACGGCGGCGTGCTTGGCCGCCGCCTCGATGCCGGCCCAATCGCCGGTTTTGATTTTGTCGGCTGGTGCGATCCAGGAACCGCCAACACACAACACGTTGGCGAGCCCGAGATAAGCGGGCGCTTTCTCCGGCGTGATGCCGCCAGTGGGGCAGAAGTGGGCGGCGGGGAGCGGGCCCGCCAGAGCCTTAAGCGCGGCCGCGCCGCCGAGTTGCTCGGCCGGGAAGAACTTGAAGTGCGTGTAGCCAAGGTCCAGTCCGCGCATGACCTCGCTTGAAGTAGCGACGCCGGGGATAAACGGGATCGCCACCTTTCGCGCTGCCTTCATCAGTTTGGGAGTCCCGCCCGGCGAGAGCGCATAGCGCGCCCCGGCGTCGGCGGCGGCCGCGAGATCGTCAGCGTTCAACACCGTGCCCGCACCCACGATCATCTCTGGCGCATTGCTGGCGATGGCGCGGATGGCGCCAAGCGCCGCGGGCGTGCGCAACGTAACCTCAATCGTCTTGATGCCGCTCGCTAGCAAAACTCGCGCTAGCGGCTCGGCGTGGCCCACGTCCTCGATCACAACCACTGGCATGACCGGCGTGAGGCGCATCACATCATCGGCGGCGATCGTCTTCGTCATCGCCTCACATCCGAACCGGCGCCAGAGAGATAGAGGCGGACGTCATCAGCGGTAGCTAGGTTGAAATCGCCAGGAATGGAGTGCTTGAGGCAAGCTGCGCCAAGCGCGAAGTCGAGCATATCCTGATCCGGGAGGCCGTTGGCGAGTCCATGCAGCAGGCCTGCCGCAAAGGCGTCGCCGCCGCCGATGCGATCGATGATGCCCGTTATGGAATGCGTGCGCGTGCGCGTCGATCCGGCGCGCGTGAACATCTTAGCCGCAAGTTCGTGATGGTCGGCGCTCAAGATGTTGCGCGTCGTAGCGGCGATGCGCTGCAGCTTGGGATAGCGTTCGAAGGCGAGGGTGGCGGCCTCTTCGCTGTTCGAAGCGCGCTCCCCGGTTGCGAGTGCAATGTCCCGCGCTTCTGCGAACGCCAAGTCGGCCTCGGAGAACAGCGCGTTGAGCGTCGGCTTCGGGTCGTCGCCACGCGCCTCCCATAGTTTGGCCCGATAGTTGGCGTCGTAGGAGACGCCTACGCCTGCCGCGCGTGCGCTGCGCATCGCGTTCAGCGTCATCTCCGCGGCGGCGTGGCTCAGCGCTGGCGTCACACCGGACACATGCAGCCAGCCGGCGCCAGCGAGCGCGGCGCTCCAGTCGATAGCAT
>CALBSY010000511.1 GCA_937967725.1 uncultured Alphaproteobacteria bacterium
CAGAGCTGATTGGCGAAGAACATGTCGCTGCCACGCCGCATCAATTTGAGGCCGCGTGCGTAATAGGCGTCGTAGCCGGTCTTGTCGGCGTCGACGAAACCGAGATCATATTGCCCGCCCTCCCCGGCCGCGATGCGCGCGTCCATGGTTTCGAGCGCCGAAGCGATACGCAAGTCGATGACGTCGCCCACCTCTGCTTCGCGCCAATAGTCACGCGCCTTGGCGGTCCATTCTTCGGAAACATCGCAAGCCAGCAACCGCGCCGCCGGCCCGTGCATGTCTTTCAGCGCGAGCGCTGTCGCAAGCGCCGAATAACCGGTGAACACGCCAATCTCGAACGCGCGCTTGGCGTTCAACATGCGCGCAAGGTTCTGCATGAACGCGCCCTGCTCGGCGCTGATCTGCATCTGCGCCATGGGCATCGCTTGCGTTTCCTCGCGCCGGCGTTTGAGCTCGGCTTGCGTCGGCGGATTGGCGCTGGGGAGGTAGCCTATGAGTTCGGGCGATAGTCCGAGCGACGAAGACATGCGCCCTCAATCTAGGACAGGCGCTTCAGTTCCTCCACCATGTCCGCGCGCTCCCAGGAGAAGCCCCCCTCGTTGTCGGGCTGGCGGCCGAAGTGACCGTAGGCCGCTGTGCGGGCGTAGATCGGCTTGTTGAGACCGAGCTTTTCGCGAATGGCGCGCGGCGTGCAGCCGTTCATCAGCTCGGGCAGCACTTGTTCCAGGCGCGCCGGATCGATTGTGTCGGCGCCATGCAGGTCGACATAGAAGCTGGTGGGGCGCGCCACCCCGATGGCGTAGCTAATTTGAATCGTGCAGCGTTCGGCCAGACCGGCGGCGACCACGTTTTTGGCCATGTAGCGGCAAGCGTAAGCGGCCGAGCGGTCGACCTTGGTCGGATCCTTGCCGGAGAATGCGCCGCCGCCGTGAGGGCTGGCGCCGCCATAGGTGTCGACAATGATCTTGCGGCCGGTAACGCCTGCATCGCCGTCCGGGCCGCCGATCTCGAATTTTCCGGTCGGATTGACATGCCACTCGGTCTTCTTTGTGACGAGACCGTCGGGGAAGACCGAAAGCACGTACGGCTCAAGCAGAGCGCGCATGCGCTTGGTGGTGTAGGCATCGCCATTGAGGCGCTTCTTATGTTGGTGTGAAACAACGATTTGTTCGACGTGCACCGGCTTGCCGTCCTCGTAGCGAAGCGTGACTTGGCTTTTAGCGTCCGGCTCCAGTTCGGGCCGCTCGCCGCTGTGGCGCACTTCGGCAAGCCGCTTCAGGATGTTGTGGGAGTACTGCAGCGTGGCCGGCATCAGTTCCGGCGTTTCGCTGCACGCGTAACCGAACATGATGCCTTGATCGCCGGCGCCTTCATCCTTCTTCGCTGACGCGTCAACACCTTGAGCA
>CALBSY010000512.1 GCA_937967725.1 uncultured Alphaproteobacteria bacterium
GTTCGACTTCAACGATCTGTCTGTGATTTTGTCTCTCGTCTGCTCCACTCGAGTGCGCGTTGCTGTCGCGGGGGCGAGGTTTCTAAACGACATCGCTGTTGCGCCCGATGGATTGGTGCTGGTCGCGGACTCGGCGACGCAGCGGATCTATTCGGTCAACGACGGCGCCGCCGAGATTTGGCTGGAACACGATCTGCTTAACAGCGTCAACGGCTTGCTGCCCGAACCGCAGCGTCTCGTGGTCACAACTATGGCCGGGCGCTTGCTGGCGATCGATTACGAGTCGCGCGCCGTCAGCTTGTTGGCCGATGGGCTGGGCGACGCCGACGGCGTGGCGGCGATCGGTGATGGGCGTTACCTAGTCAGCGAATGGCCTGGGCTGATGCATGTCGTGACCGTCGACGGCAGCCGCGACACGCTTCTCGATACGCGCAGCGAGGAGCGCTATCTCAACGACTTCCTGCTGCGCGAAGGCGTGGTCTATCAGCCGCACTGGGAGCCGAGCGAATTCAGCGCGTATCGGATCGTTCAGGGCGAGCCGTAGCCGCCGCCGCCCGGCGTTTCGATCACGAACACGTCGCCTGGATTGACCTCGGCTTTGCCTGTTGCGGCGAGTTCGGTGATCGTGCCGTCGGCGCGCTCGATGCGATTGGCGCCCGGCTTGCCATCAGCGCCGCCGTCCAAGCCGAACGGCGCGGTGGCGCGGCGGTTGGCCAGCATGGCGGCGGTCATCGGCGCGCGGAAGCGCACGCGCCGCACGGCGCCATCGCCGCCCTTATGTTTGCCGGCGCCGCCAGAGCCGCGGCGCACCGCGAACCTTTCCACGAGGACCGGAAAGCGCGATTCCAGCACTTCGGGGTCGGTAAGGCGCGAATTGGTCATGTGCGTCTGCACGACGCTGGCGCCGGCAAAGTGCGGGCCTGCGCACGAACCGCCACAGATGGTTTCATAATACTGCAGCGACGCGTCGCCGAAGGTGAAATTGTTCATGGTGCCCTGCGAACCCGCCAGCGCGCCCAGCGCGCCGTAGAGCGCATCGACAATCACCTGACTGGTCTCGACATTGCCAGCTACGACCGCCGCGCCAGGCTTCGGGTTAAGTAGCGAACCTTCAGGCACAATGATCTCGATCGGCTTTAGGCAACCTTCGTTGAGCGGAATGTTATCGTCCACCAGCGTGCGGAAGACGTAGAGCGTCGCCGCGCGCGTGATGGCGAGCGGCGCGTTAAAATTGTTCGCTCGCTGACCGCTTGTGCCGCTGAAGTCGACGCGCACTGTACGCTCTGCGTGATCCGGCGTGATGGCGATGCGCACGACGGCGCCGTTGTCCATCGGCGCCTCAAACCTGCCGGGCGAAAGCTTCTCGATCACCCGCTTGATCTGCTCTTCGGCGTTATCCTGCACATGGCGCATGTAAGCTGCGACGCCCGGGCGCCCGTAATGAGCGACGAGGCGTTTCAATTCTTCTGCGCCACGCACCACGGCGGCGATCTGCGCTTTCAGGTCGGCGATGTTGCGGTCGATATCGCGCGCGGGATGCTTGGGTGAAGCGAATAGCGCGCGTGTTTCGGCTTCGAGCAGCTTGCCCCCGCGCACCAGCAGGAAATTCTCGATCAGCACGCCTTCATCTTCGATGGTTTTGGAATCCGGCGGCATCGAGCCGGGCGTGATGCCGCCGATATCGGCGTGGTGGCCGCGCGCGGCGGTGAAGAAGGCGGGGGCGGTATCGCCATCGAGGATGACAGGCGCGATCACGGTGATGTCGGGTAGGTGGGTGCCGCCGGCATGCGGGGCGTTCAGCATGTAGATGTCGCCGTCGCGGATCGTATCGCCGCGCTGGAGCAGAATCTCGCGCACGCTGTCGCTCATGGAGCCAAGATGAACCGGGATGTGCGGGGCGTTGGCGACGAGGCCGCCGGTTTCGTCGAACACGGCGCACGAAAAATCGAGCCGTTCCTTGATGTTGACAGACGAAGCGGTGGTCTGCAGCGCTAGGCCCATCTCTTCGGCCACGCCCATGAAGCGGTTGTTGAACACTTCGAGCAGGATTGGATCGACGCTTGTGCCGATGGCTTCGCGCGCAGCGCGCGGCGTGCTGCGGGTGAGGAGGATGTCGCCGTGCTCACTAAGCGCGGCGGCCCAGCCGGGGGCGACATAGGTTGTCGCACCTTGTTCGAGGATGAGCGCGGGCCCATCGCATGTGAATCCACGCGTGAGCGTTTCTCGCCGGTAAGCAGGCGCCTGATGTGCTGCGCCAGCGGCGTGGATCGTGATGGGAATCGTCTGCAAGTCGCCAGCCGCGCCGCTGGCAGCGCCTCCGAATGTGGGCGGACGGTCCGCGATCGCTACCGCCTCCGCCGTCAGAGAAGCGACGACAATCGGCCGTTCGGAATCGGTAAAGCCGAAACGCCTGAGATGTTCGTTCTCAAAATCCTCCGCTAGCGTTCCGCCGTTCGGCGCGTAATTGATTGGAAGGGAAAAGTCGGCGCCTTCGTATTTCAGATTGGCGACGAACTCGACTGTGGCGCGGGCTCCGCCGGGCTTTGACTTGAACGGGGTCATTGCCTTGAGGCCAAGCGCTGTCGCTCGTTCATATAGATCGTCAATCTCCGACAGCGCCTTCTCGACAGTCTCTTCCGCCACGGCTCGCACATCCGCGAGGCCCATACCCCATGCCGAAAGGACGCCGGCCAGCGGATGCAGCAGGATCGTATCGACGCCCACCGCGTCCGCCACGGCGCAGGCGTGCTGGCCACCGGCGCCGCCGAATGCGACCAGCGCGTATTCGCTCGGATTGTAGCCGCGTTGAATCGAGATTTTCTTGATCGC
>CALBSY010000513.1 GCA_937967725.1 uncultured Alphaproteobacteria bacterium
ACACGCAACCGAACGCCGCACATTCCAAAGTTTCGGAGCTCTTCGAAATCTCCCGGTGTGCGGCAGCGATGAGTATGCGGCAGGTTTGGCGGTGTAGGATAAGTTTTTTGCCAGCGCTTGATTTTGCTGGGCCGGAACGGCGTGCGGTGTTGGATAAGTGCGCGCATCGCGCAACTGAACCCTCTCCCTCGTTTGGGAGGGAGAGGGCAGGGTGAGGGTGGAGCGCCGGCGGTGCGTGATGAGCGCATCGCCGTATTTGGAAAACTCCGCGCCGCACCCTCACCTAGCGTCGACGCAGTGCGTCGACCCCGCAAATGCGGGAGAGGGACGACGGAGCTCACCAGGCGCCGGTGTTGGGCATGCTGGCCCACGGCTCGCGTGGCGCCAGCGCTTCGCCTTCCTGCAGCAATTCGATCGAGATGCCGTCGGGCGAGCGGATGAAGGCCATGTGGCCGTCGCGCGGCGGGCGGTTGATGGTGACGCCTTTATCCATGAGACGTTGACAGAGCGCGTAGATGTCGTCGACGCGATAGGCGAGGTGGCCGAAATTCCGGCCGCCGCCGTATTCGTGCTCATCCCAATTGTAGGTGAGTTCGATCTCGGGGCTCTTGTTGGCGCGCGACGTCTCGACGTCGCCGGGGGCGGCGAGAAAGACGAGCGTGAAGCGGCCCTTCTCGTTTTCAACGCGCGAGCGCTCGATCATGCCGAGCTTGGTGACGAAGAAATCGAGCGCAGCGTCGAGATCGCCGACGCGGATCATGGAATGGAGGAAGCGCATGGGGGGAGAGTAGCTCGGGGTGGGGTGGGAGGCCAGAGGTGCGACGTGGGAGCTTCTTTCGCTGTAGTCTTCAGTGGCCCTATTCCGCAAAGTTTGAGCATGGGGCGGCGTAGTACCGTCGCTACGGCGTAGAGGTTGCGACTGGAGTTTCCGTTAGACATGATGCGAGGAGCGTTGGGCTCAATGAGGGGAGCGCCACCCCCATCGCAAAGAGCAAAACAGATAAGACCTGCAGCCAAATGAGGCGCTTGGCGTCCTTCTGGAGATCGACCATTTTTGCGAGTTGAATCTTCGCCTTTTGCTCTTGCTCAGCGATGCTTGCGTGCAGGGCGGTGTCCTTTAGCGCTCCGTGCTCCTTCTCAAGTTCTGCCAGGTCCGCCTCATTTTTCTCCATCAACCAGAGCGCATTGATCATATCGGAGAGGGTCGTTAGCACGGCGCTTCCAACAAATGCTCCCATCGCTACGGCGAGGAAGGCCGACGCTAGGCCGGCCATGAACAACCAAAGGGAAGGTGCGATCTGGCTCACGTCGCAGTGTGAGCCGCCTATAAGAGCCTGAAACACAATAACAAGAGCGCCAGCATTGCCGACGACTAGCCACGTGCTGATGCGTGCATTGCCCTCGATGAGAGCTTGCAGTGAAGCGTTATAAAGTGATCGCAACCAGTTTAACTGGTCGGCAACTTGAACGGTCATGCGAGGACGATGGAGTGAGTCTGTTGCAGGCGCAGTCTCAAGTTACCGAGGTATCGTACCTTCGAGTGTTTGCCCCAAATCTGGAAGCTCAAGTACGAGGTCCGCAATGTCATGCGGGCGATGCGTCAGATGATACTGCATTATCGACCGATGAGGCTGGATTAGGGGTAGCGGATCGTCAAACTGGAATTCCTTGAACCAAATTGGCCATTCCGGCGTCGAAAAAGACATGCGCTTGATGTAGATCGAAACGCTCGGACCCGGCCAAAGCTCTGCCGAGCAAACACCTGCGAGGACGACAGCCCCCCTGGCAATCGCATCTTCGATTTCTTGTCGGAGCTCATCGAGCCTTAGGCACTCCACGTACCCGGGCGGATCGTCATATGCGTTGGCGTAATCGTCGCTATCAATAAACTGCGCGCCAATGCGAGCGGCCACTTGGCGGCCAATTGTAGTCTTGCCTACGCCATCGAACCCATCGAACCGTACGACGCCGGCGTTTGGGCGACTGCTCAAGAACGTGGCGACAGCTTCGGAAGCCTGTTCCTGTTCAATCCGCAGTATGCGCGATCCGTCAGTTATCCAAGAAGCTCCGCAGCTTCCGTGAGCGGCTCGGGTGCTTCAGTTTGCGCAGCGCTTTGGCTTCGATCTGGCGGATGCGTTCGCGCGTCACGCTGAATTGCTGGCCGACTTCTTCGAGGGTGTGGTCGGTGTTCATGCCGATGCCGAAGCGCATGCGCAGCACGCGCTCTTCGCGCGGCGTCAGCGAGGCGAGCACGCGCGTGGTGGTTTCGCGCAGGTTGGACTGAATCGCGGCGTCGACGGGCAGGATCGCGCTCTTGTCCTCGATGAAGTCGCCGAGGTGTGAGTCTTCTTCGTCGCCGATCGGAGTTTCGAGCGAGATCGGCTCCTTGGCGATCTTCATCACCTTGCGGACCTTCTCGAGCGGCAGGCCGAGTTTTTCGGCGAGTTCTTCCGGCGTCGGCTCGCGGCCGATTTCGTGCAGCATCTGACGCGACGTGCGCACGAGCTTGTTGATGGTCTCGATCATGTGCACCGGAATGCGGATGGTGCGCGCCTGGTCCGCAATCGAGCGGGTGATGGCTTGGCGAATCCACCACGTGGCGTAGGTGGAGAACTTGTAGCCGCGGCGATACTCGAACTTATCGACGGCCTTCATCAGGCCGATATTGCCTTCCTGGATCAGGTCCAGGAACTGCAGGCCGCGGTTCGTGTATTTCTTGGCGATGGAGATGACGAGGCGCAGGTTCGCTTCGACCATTTCCTTCTTGGCCTGACGCGCTTCGCGTTCGCCTTTCTGCACGGCGTGCACGATGCGGCGGTATTCGTCGATCGGCACGCCGGTTTCCTGCGCCAAGACGCCGATTTCGGAACGGATGTCGGCGATCTCGTCGGCTTCGCTGTCGACGAAGCGGGTCCAGGCCTTCGACTTGGCGGCAACCTTTTCGGTCCATTTCGGATCGAGTTCGTGGCCCTGATAGGCCTCGAGGAATTGCATGCGCGGCACGCCGTTGGATTCGGCGAGACGCATCAGCCGGCCTTCCAGCTGTATCAGCTTGCGGTTGATGGCGTAGAGCTGCTCAACCAGGCTTTCGATGCGCGCATTGTTGAGCTTCAGCTTTTTCAGCTCGTCGATGATGGTGTTCTCGGCGGCGTCGTAGGCCTCGGCCTGCGCGCCCGGCAGGGACTTGCCCTTGAGCCGGAGGTCGATGCGCTTGTCCTGCAGCTTGCGGAACTGGCCGAAGGCTTCGGCGATGGCGTCGAGCGTCGACATCACGCCTTCTTTGAGTTCGGCCTCCATCGCCGACATCGAGATGGCCTGCTCGTCGTCGAACTCGGAATCTGAATCTGAATCGCCCTCGGCGGCGGCTTCGCCCGGGTCCTTCTCGCGCTCTCTTTCCTTCTCTTCCTCTTCCTGGGCCTTGCGCTTTTCGATCTCGGCCTTGGCGGCTTCGGGATCGACCAGACCATCGGCGTTCACGCCCGGCGCGGAGGGCGGGGTGATGCCCATCTCGGCCGAGTAGGTGCCTTCCAGATCGATGATGTCGCGCAACAGGATCTTCTGTTCGCCCAGCTCGTCGCGCCACACCATGACGGCTTCGAAGGTGAGCGGGCTTTCGCACAGGCCGCGGATCATGGCGTCGCGGCCGGCTTCGATGCGCTTGGCGATGGCGATTTCGCCCTCGCGGCTCAAGAGCTCCACCGTACCCATTTCGCGCAGATACATGCGCACCGGATCGTCGGTGCGGTCGGCGTCCTCACGGGTGTTGGTGACGGCGGGCTTGGCCGCTTCTTCGCGCGTGGCGACGGCCTTGCTGTCTTCCTCCGCCGCTTCGCCTTCTTCTTCGTTGTCGACGACGTTGATGCCCATT
>CALBSY010000514.1 GCA_937967725.1 uncultured Alphaproteobacteria bacterium
GAGCTGGGCGGTGCCGCAAGGCCCCAGCCTCGATCCAAAAATAAAGCGTCTCGCGGTGCGCACCGAGAACCATCCGCTCGAATACGGATCGTTCGAAGGCGTGATCCCAAAGGGCGAGTACGGCGCCGGCGCGGTGATCATCTGGGACACCGGCAAGATGCAATGGCTGCTCGACCCGGACGAAGGCATGGCGAAGGGCGAGCTGAAATTCGTGCTGGCCGGCGAGCGGCTGCAGGGCGAGTTTCACATGGTCAAGATCAAACCGCGCGAAGGCGAGCGCGGCAATCCTTGGCTCCTGTTCAAATCGAAGGACGCCTTCGCGGGCAAGGAAGATCCGGTGGCGCGGAACGTCACCAGCGTCGTGTCCGGCCGCACGGTCGAGGATGTCCGCTCCGGCGGAGCGCGCGTGTGGAGCAAAGGCGGTGAGCGCGCGCCGAAGGCGACCAAAGCGCCGAAGTGGGCGTTTGTCGAACCAGCGCTGGCGACGCGCGTGGAGAAACCGCCGGCGGGCGCAAACTGGATCCACGAGATCAAGTATGACGGCTATCGCATCCAGGCTGCCGCTTCCGGTGACTCTGTGCGCCTCTACACGCGCAACGGCCTCGATTGGACCAGCAAGTTCCAGCCGATCGCCGACGCGTTGGCGGCTCTAAACTTGAGAGATGTGTTGATCGACGGCGAAGCTGCGGTAGCGCACGCCAACGGGCGCACGGACTTTTCATCACTACAGAAGTCACTGGAAAACGGCGTCGCCAAGGGTGTGTCGTACTTCGCCTTCGACCTGCTGGCCGAAGGCAAGCTCGACCTGCGCAAGAAGCCGTTGATCGAGCGCAAGGCGCGCCTGGAAGAGGTGCTAGGCAAGGCCAGGGCGCCGATCCGCCTCAGTCCCTATTTTGAGGGCGGCGGCCCGGACGTCTTGGAGGCGTTCCGCGAAAAGGGACTGGAAGGCATCATCTGCAAAAAAGCAGATTCGAAATATCTCAGCGGTCGCACTAAGTCCTGGCTCAAGGTGAAGTGCGTGAACGAGCAAGAGTTCGTCATCGTCGGATACCAGCGCTCGGCCAACCGGCCGTTCGCTTCATTGATGCTGGCGGACAAGGATGGCGACGAGTTTGTTTACCGTGGCAATGTCGGTACGGGCTTCACCGACAAAACGCTAAAAACGCTCTCTGACAAAATGGCTAAACTCGAGCGCGCAAAGCCAGCGCTGAAAGTGCCGCGCGAGGCGGCGCGAGGCGCGACTTGGGTCAAACCGGAGCTTGTCGCGCAAGTGAAGTTCGCGGAGTTCACTTCCGAAGGCGCGGTGCGGCACGGCGTGTTTCTCGGCCTGCGCGGCGACAAGGCGGCGAAGGAGGTCGCCGCTGAGAAAGCCGCGCCAACTTTGAAGTCGCGCGTGCGGCTGACCCACCCAGACCGCGTGTTGTTTCCGGACTCCGGCGTCACCAAAGCCGAGTACGCCGCCTATCTCGAAGCGGCGGCGGAGCGCATGGGCCCTCACCTATTCGGCCGCCCCGTCAGTCTCGTGCGTGCTCCGGATGGCGTCGGCAAGCAAACCTTCTTCCAAAAACACGCCATGGCTGGCGCGCCGAAGCAGATCAAAACCGTCGCCATCACCGAGAGCGATGGGAAATCGGAGGACTATCTCACGTTGCCGGACGCTGAGGGGCTAGTCGGCGCCGCGCAGATGTCCGGTGTGGAAATCCACATCTGGGGTTCGCGCAACGACGAACTGGAGAAACCCGATCGCCTGGTATTCGATCTCGATCCCGACGAGGGGCTTGATTTTCAGCAGGTCAAGCGCGCCGCGTTCGACATCAAAGCGCTGCTCGACAACGCCGACCTTCCCTCTTTCGCCATGCTCACAGGCGGCAAGGGCATTCATATCGTGCTCAACCTCAAGCGCCGCCATGGGTGGGACGACGTGAAGGGCTTCGCCGGCGAGGTGGCTGAACAGATCGCCGCGCTCGATCCCAAGCGCTTCGTCGCCAATATGGCGAAAGCTAAACGCAAGGGCCGCATCTTCATCGACTATCTGCGCAATGGCCGTGGCGCGACCGCGATTGCGCCTTACTCGGCGCGCGCACGCGGCGCGGCGCCCATTGCAGCGCCGGTGAGTTGGGACGAACTGAAAACCATACCTTCGGCGTCGGTGTTTAAGATGAAGGACATGCGCGCACGCCTCTCAGAGCCGGATCCGTGGGCGGACTACGGCAAAACGGCAGTGTCGATCACCAAGACCGCGCGCGCAAAGCTGGGACTCGACTAGCCGCGCGCCTCCACGTGGTCCAAGCTGCGCCGAGAAAAGTCAGCCCCGGAGGCCGTCATGCGCCGCGCCTTTGCCACCGCCCTTCTGCTTGCTGCCTGCGGGCAAAGTGAACCGCCACCCCCGTTGCCCGAGACAGAACAAGTTGCCGACGCGCCATGGTTCATCTGCGACGGCGTCGATGCCCCGGCGCTGCTTCTGTTGCACCGCGACGGGAACACCGTGCGTGTCGCCGAATATGACAAGCCGAATGGCGCGCTGGTCGATCGGTACGATTACGCGCTCGCTGAACCCGAAGGCGCGGCCGGGAGCGTATACTTCGGATTGCAGCGCGACGGCGCCGACGCCGGCCACGCACGCCACATCAATCCGGGCATGCTGGAAACGCCCGGCGCCGCCTACACCACGCCCTTTACGTCCGTCCAACTCGGCGCGCGCTCGGTTTCCTGCCGCTGGCTGCCGCGCACGCGTGTGCTCGGTTTCACCGGCAGGCGCAGTTTTGTCATCCACGAGGATCAGGATGGCGACTTGATCTACACGACCTACGATTTCGCCGATGCTGCTACGGCACAGGCGATCGATCTGTCCGACAATGCGCACACCACGACGTTTTCCGCCGAAGTCCGCAACGGCCAGGAGATGATGAGCGCCGAAGGAGTCACCTACCGATTCGAAGCCGGCGAGGGATTTTCCTACATCGTGAGGCTGCCACGCGGCGGCGCAGGTCAACTCGACGTCATGCGCGACGGCGCCAGCGTGCAGAGCGAACCTCTGATCGCATTTCAGCAAGGATCGGCGGAGGCGGCCGCATTGCCGGGCGCCGAGTGATGGTCTAAGCCCGCGCGCACAGGAGTTCGCCCATGGCATTCGCCACTTACGAGAAAAGCGGCCGCATCGCGACCATCACCTTGAACCGTCCGGAAGCGCGTAACGCCATCGGGACGCAACAAGATTGCGACGACCTCGCCGCCGCGTTGCATCGCGCCAATGATGATGCCGAGGTGAGCGCCGTCATTCTCACCGGCGCCGGCAAAGCGTTCTGCGACGGCGGCGACTTGAAGGCCATCCGCGAACGATCGGGCATCGGGCCGCGCGAGACCCCGGACGGCACGCGTGCCAATTATCGCCGCGGCGTGCATTCGATCATCCGCGCGTTGGCGGAGGTGGAAGTTGCCACCATTGCGGCGATGGACGGCCCGGCGATCGGGCTCGGGCTCGACATCGGCATTCTGTGCGATCTGCGCGTGGCGGCGCAGTCGGCCAAAATGGCGTCGAGCTTCGTCAAAGTCGGCATCATTCCCGGCGATGGCGGCGCTTGGATCCTAACGCAGGCGATCGGCGCCACGCGCGCAGCGGAGCTGATCCTAACCGGCGACACCATCGACGCGGCCGAGGCGTACCGTATCGGGCTCGTAAATAAGGTCGTGTCCGACGAATGCCTGATGCCGGAGGCGCGCGGGATGGCCGAGCGCGTCGCTGTCAATCCGCCGCGCACCGTGCGTCTCGCCAAGCGCCTGCTCCGTGAGGCGCAGCATGGGCGCCTCAATGACGTGCTCGAACTATCGGCCGCGTTCCAGGCGCTGGCGCACGAAACGCGCGATCACAAGGAAGCTGTCGACGCCTTCACCGAGAAACGGCCGCCAAAGTTCACAGGCGAATGAGATGACCGTTCGCGTCGGCATCGGTGGCTGGAACTTCGAAGCCTGGAATGAGAGCTTTTATCCATCCGGCCTGCCGAAGGCGAAACAGCTTGAATATGCGGCGAGCAAGCTGACGGCCATCGAGATCAACGCCACTTTCTACCGGACCCAGAGTGCAGCCTCGTTCAAGAAGTGGGCGGCGGCGACGCCCGACGATTTCAAGTTTTCGGTTAAAGCGCCGCGGGCGGCAGTGCAGCGCAAGGATCTGCGCGAGGCGGCGCAATCGATCGAGTGGTTCTTCAATAGCGGTGTGAGCGAGCTGGGCGCCAAGCTCGGGCCGGTCTTTTGGCAGATGGCGCCTTACAAGAAATTCGATCTGGCGGAGATGACCGCCTATTTCGATATGCTGCCGGAGAAGCAAGGCAAGCTGAAGCTGCGCCACGCACTGGAAGTCCGTCACGCCAGCTTCACGGACGATGCGTTCCTGAAGCTGGCCCGCGAGCGAAACATCGCTGTGGTTACGGTTGAATCCGAGAAGCACCCGCTCATCGTTGAGCCCACCGCGGACTTCGCGTACGCGCGGCTCGAACTCACGCAGGCCGATGAGCCCACAGGCTACCCGAAGCCTGCGCTCAAGAAATGGGCCAAAACCGCGCGCGATTGGGAGAAATCCGGCGACGTCTTTCTCTACTTCATCAGCGGCGCCAAACAACGCAATCCCGCCGCGGCAATGGCGATGCTAGATATCCTGCAGGGCTGAACCAAGGCGCGTGGGCGCCGCCTTGCCAAGCTGTCGCCGCAGCTTCACATTACACAAGAATCAAGGCGCACTTCTTGCGCTCGCGGAACACCATGTCCGAAAACCGCATCGGCCACATACGCCTCACGTCCCATCCCGGCGCCGGCGCCAAGCTGCGCTTTCCGGTGCAGTGGGGCGCGCCCACCGCGCGCGAGCGCGGGCCGGTGATCGGTTCGATTTCGCAGGAGCGTAACGCGATCGGAGCGCACGGCGGCTCATACTCGGTATATCGCGCGCTTGCGGTATCGTCCGGGGCAATGAGCGCGACGGCGAAGCCAGACTTTACCGACACCGCGCCGGTCGTGGCGTTCGGGCCATTTGCGCAATGGCGCGACGCGGCGAAGATCGTCTCGCTCGATCCCTGGGGGCATTTGGTCGCCGATGCATTTAAGCCGGAGATCGACACCGGCGTCGACA
Source organism: uncultured Alphaproteobacteria bacterium (assembly GCA_937967725.1). Lineage (GTDB taxonomy): Bacteria > Pseudomonadota > Alphaproteobacteria > Caulobacterales > Aquidulcibacteraceae > Vitreimonas. The sequence continues at coordinate 5,120 of CALBSY010000514.1, forward strand.
TTCGCCCGACGATCGCGGTGACGCGCGCCCGGCTGACCCTGCACGAATTGCGCGACGCCATCGCCAAGGGGCGTCTCAAAGCCGACGGCCAGATCGTACATGAGAGCGGCGACGTTGCGGTGACGAAAGCGGCGATCGATCCAGTGTGGTATTTGCCCGGCGTGGCCGCGCGCTTCGGCGTCGGCGAGGAGAAGCTTCGGCACACGCTGTTCGAACAGACTGGCGGCATGTATCCCGAACTGATCACCCGGCCCGATCTCAGCGTGTTCCTGCCGCCGATCGGCGGCATCACGCTCTATATCTTCGGCGATCCGGCGGCCGTCGCAGATCCGGCGCGCAAGCTAACCTGCCGTGTGCATGACGAGTGCAACGGCTCGCACGTTTTTTTCTTTTTTAATGATACGGCGCCCACCGAGATCTCCACTCTTTCCCTACACGACGCTCTTGCGATCGAAGAAGGCGGCGCCGGCCTCATTGTTTACAACCGCAAGGAAGGCCGCGCGCTCGGCGAAGTGACTAAATTCCTCGTCTACAACGCGCGCAAGCGCCAGCCCGGCGGCGATCAGGCCGCGACTTATTTCGAGCGCACCGAGTGCGTCGCCGGCGTCCAGGACGCGCGCTTCCAACAACTCATGCCCGACGTGCTGCACTGGCTGGGCGTGACCCGCATCGACCGGTTCGTTTCCATGTCGAACATGAAATACGAAGCGATCACCAACGGCGAGATAGAGATCGGCGAGCGCGTGCCCATCCCAGCGGATCTGGTGCCGCCGGACGCCAGCGTCGAACTCGAAGCAAAAAAGGCCGCCGGCTATTTCAGCGCCGAGCCGGCCTCCAGTGAAGCTGAACTCACCCGCGTGATCGGGCGTGACCTTAAAGACTTCTGAAGCCCGCGCGCTGCTATCGGCGCAAGCCGTACGCGCAGCGGCCAACCAGCTGTTCGAGCTGGCGCAAGCCGACAAGATGGCGGACTGGCGGCTCGATCTCAACGCCTTGCCCGCTTGCGCGGATTACGTCGCAGTTCTGATCGGCAAGCGCTATCCGAAGCTCAACGTGCCCTTTCACGCACGCTGGCGCCACTTCGTGTTCGGCGGCTCGGATCTTTGGACGGAAATTCGAAATGCGGCGGCGTGGCGCGATCCCCATGCGCGCGCGCGAGCCGCGTTCGATCTTGCCATCACCTCGGTTTTGCTCGACGCCGGCGCGGGACCGGGTTGGCGCTATGCCGACTCGGCGACCGGGATGATCGCCGCGCGCTCGGAAGGTTTGGTGGTGCTTGAAGATCGGAAGAGCGTAGTGGAGGGTAAGAGAGCAGATCCTGGTGGTCGCCGGCGCGT
>CALBSY010000515.1 GCA_937967725.1 uncultured Alphaproteobacteria bacterium
CCAACGGCTTCGTCACGGCGCTCGACGCCCGCCCCGGCACCCGGCTGTGGCAGGCACAACTGGGAGGTGCGGTGCGGGGCGGGGCGTCCAGCGACGGACGCGTGATCTTCGCCGCCGCCGACAACGGCGAGGTGGGCCAATTTCTCGGCCAATCCGAGCCCTACGATCTCGCCATTCTCGACCTCGGCCTGCGCAAAGTGGACGGGCTGTCGGTACTGAAGGCCTGGCGCAAGGAAGGCCGCTCGATGCCGGTGCTCATTCTCTCGGCGCGCGACCGTTGGAGTGAAAAGGTCGAAGGACTCGATCTCGGCGCCAACGACTATGTCACCAAGCCATTTCACATGGGGGAGCTCCTAGCGCGCGTACGCGCCAACGTGCGCCGCCAGACCGATCATAAGTCTTCGGTGCTCGAAGTCGGCGAACTGCGCCTCAACTCGGCTACCGGACAGGTTACGGTCAATGGTGCGCCCGTGAAGCTCACGGCATACCAATACAAGGTGCTCGATTACCTGATGCATCATGCGGGACGCATCGTGTCGCGCACGGAGCTGACCGAAAAAATCTATAGTCAGGACCATGAGCGCGACTCGAACACGATCGAAGTGTTCATCGGTATCTTGCGCCGGAAAATCGGCGCCAACCGCATCATCACTGAAAAGGGCCTGGGCTACCGGCTAGTCGATCCCGCGGAACAGCAGTGAGTGAAGCGCCCGCGGGCATCTTCGGACGCTTTCGGGCGCTGATCCGCCGCTCGCTGGCCGCGCGGCTTCTCACCATCGCGATCGTCAGCGTGCTTGGGCTCGTTATCATGGGCTGGATCGCGCACGCTCAATTCAATCGCCAACTGCTGCGCCTGCTAATCGATCCGGAAATCCAAAGCGTCGCCGACAATCTCGTGGGCAATGCGGGACCTGGCCTATCGGGCGAGATCGTGCTGCAGGATCTCCCCTACGACCCGCGCTACCTACAGCCGCTCAGCGGGCGCTACTTTCAGATCGCGCGCATTCAGAGTGACGGTTCGCTCGACGTCCAAGTAATTTCGCCATCCCTGTTCGACGTCACCATCCCACTGGATCAGAAGCTGCAGACTGAGCTGACTGCCGCCGATGCGCCGCGCGAAGCGCGATTCCTCGATATTGAAGGGCCGGACGACGAGCCGTTGCGCGTTGTCGCACGTGTGGAACAGATTCCGCAGCTGGAGGGGCGCTATCTCTTCCTCGTTGGAGTTGCGCCCCAGGCCATTCTTGCGCCCGCCGCCAATCTTGTCGGCATCGCTTTCGCCGTTTTCATCGCATTCTGCGCCGTGATGGTGGCGGCGGTGACGGTGCTGCAGGTACGTGTGGGGCTAGAGCCTTTGCACGAATTGCAACGCGACATCGCGGACGTGCGCCGTGGCCAGCGCGAGCGGTTGGATGGTGAATATCCCGCCGAATTGCAGCCGGTCACGCAAGAACTCAACGCACTAGTCGACCACAATCGCGAGGTGGTCGAGCGCGCGCGCCGTCACGTTGGCAACCTTGCACATGCGCTCAAGACGCCGATCGCCGTGCTCAAGAATGCGGCCGCCGATGAGGGCGCTAATGATGTAGTAATGAAGCAATCGATCGAAGAGATGGAAGGCTTTGTCGAGCGCCAGCTTCGCCGCGCCCGGGTGGCGGCACGCGCCGAAGCGCGGGCCGGCGCCCAAGCGCCGACCATCGCTTACCGCACGCCGGTACTGAAGAACCTCGAAGACCTCGTGTTTATGATGGAGCAGAAGTACGACCACGAGAAAGCGATAGACATCTCCGTGGAAGCGGAAGCCGACGTAACTTTCCGCGGCGAACGCGAGGACCTGTTAGAGATGGCCGCCAACTTGATCGACAACGCCTGCAAATACGGCCGAAGCCAGGTGATCGTGCGCCTGATGCCGCCCTTCGGCGATGACGGACTAATGGAGATCGTGGTGGAGGACGACGGCCCCGGATTGTCGGATGAGAACATCGCCACGGTTATGGCGCGCGGCGCGCGGCTGGATGAGGCCTTGCCTGGCCAGGGCCTCGGGCTGTCGATTTTGAAGGAAACCGTGGATCTTTATGCCGGCGAATTGTTGTTCGAGCGCGGCGAGCTAGGCGGCCTTAAGGCGCGCTTGAGGTTGCCCTCTACCGATTAGTTCGCCTGCGGCGCCACTACTGATTTCGTCTGGGCGCGAACCGGGCTAGGCACGCACCGGTGTGGTCGATGCTATCCGTCCTTCTCGTTGGCGCGGCGCTTGCCGCCGCCGCTGCATTCTGGGTGCTGCGCGCCTATCGCCGCGCCGGTGGTGGCGCACGCACGGCATTCCCTGCATTGGCTGCTTGCGGCGCCGTCGGCATCGCCGCGCTCGCTGTATACATGATCATTGGACGACCCGAGCTTCCGGGCGCGTCCTACGCCGCGCGTTTGGAAGCGCTTCAACAGCGCGATCCGACAACTTATACCGTCGACGCAGCGCTTGCGGTGCTGCACGCGTCGGCGCGTGAGCGCCCGCACGATCCGCTGCCGCATTTCTACATGGGCCAATTGCTGCTCAATCAGGGCCGCGCCCAGGAGGCCGCCCGCGCCTATGATGCTGCACTGCGCCGAGAACCGGAATTGGCTGAGGCGATGTTGGGGCTGGGGCGCTCCCTTGTGGTTATCGAGCAAGGTCGCGTCACGCCGGAGGCGCTGGCGCTGTTTCAGCAGGCGGCGCGGCACACTGACGATCCGGCGCCGTGGATCTACCAAGCCATGGCGGCGATGGAGTTGAACGACCAAACAGAAACGCGTCGCCTCTGGGGCGAAGCGCTGGCGCGCATGGCGCCCGATGATCCGCGCCGAGAGATGGCGCGCCGCATGAGCGGAGGCGCTTAGCATGCGCCGGCGCGACCAGCGGCTAGCGATGATCGGAATTGCGGGCGCGGTACTCGTGCTGGCGGCGGCTCTGACGTTCGCGGGCCTTCGCGAATCCGTCGTATACTTTGTCGCGCCGTCAGAGTTGGCGGAGAAAGCCGAGCCGGGCCAACGCCTGCGATTAGGCGGCTTAGTCGTTGAAGGCACCGTTCGACGCGCCGAGGACGGGGCGATGCATTTCAGCGTGACCGATGGCGCGGTGCAGGTCGATGTGCGCTATGCGGGCGTTTTGCCTGACTTGTTTCGCGAGGGACAAGGCGTTGTTGCGGAAGGCACTTGGACGCCGGGCGCGGCGTTTGAGGCCCAACGCGTGCTGGCGCGGCACGATGAGACCTACATGCCGCGCGAAGTCGCCGAGGCGCTTAAAGAGCGCGGCGAGTGGAAAGGCGACGCGCCGCCATGATAGCGGAAATCGGCGCGTTCGCGGCCACGCTCGCATTGATGTTGAGCCTTGCGCAGGGTGCGCTGGGGCTGGCCGCGTCGCGTCGCGACAGCCGTGCCGAGGCGGCCACTGCTGTTGCGCAGTCAGCAGCCGTGCTGTGTGGCGTCGCCTTCATCTGTCTGATTACTGTCTTTGTGCAGTCGGACTTCACGGTCGCGATCGTCGCCGCCAACTCGCACATCGATAAGCCGCTGATCTACAAAATCGCCGGCGCCTGGGGAAACCACGAAGGCTCGATGCTGCTGTGGTGTCTCGTATCGGCGTTATTCGGCGCGATTTTCGCGTCGGCGCGTGGCGGACAGAGCCTCGATTTGTGGTCGCGCGCGCTCGGCGTGCAGTGATTGGTGACGGCCGGTGCCCTGATCTACACGCTCATGCTCTCCAACCCTTTCGCACGGCTTGATCCTGCGCCGATGCAAGGCGCAGGGCTCAATCCGTTGCTGCAGGATCCGGCGCTCGCGATCCATCCGCCGATGCTTTATCTCGGCTATGTTGGTTTGAGCATCCCGTTTTCTCTCGCCATAGCGGCCTTGATTGCAGGTCGTGCAGACCAAGCATGGGCCAAAGCGTTGCGGCCGTGGACGCTCGTGGCGTGGACGTGTCTCACGCTCGGTATCGGGCTGGGCTCCTATTGGGCCTACTACGAACTCGGCTGGGGCGGCTGGTGGTTCTGGGATCCGGTCGAGAACGCCAGCTTCATGCCGTGGCTGGTCGCGGCGGCGCTCGTACACTCCGCTATCGTGACCGAGCGGCGCGGCTCGCTGGCAAGCTGGACGATCTTGCTCGCCATCATGGGCTTCGGGCTGGCGTTGCTGGGCACATTTCTTGTTCGCTCTGGCGTGCTGACCTCGGTGCACGCCTTCGCCGTCGATCCGCAGCGCGGCATCGCCGTACTGGTACTGCTTGGCATCGCCATGGGTGTTGGATTCGGGCTCTACGCATGGCGTGCGCCGAAACTGATGCGCCCTTCGGGCTTCGCCGCGATTAGCCGCGAGAGCATGCTTGTTTGGAACAATTTTGGGCTGGCGGTGGCCGCTGGCGTGGTGCTGATTGGAACGCTTTACCCGCTTATCGTCGAGGCGCTCGGCGGCGGCTTGATCTCCGTGGGGCCGCCTTTCTTCAATATGACTGTGGCGCCGCTGCTCGCGGTTCTGTTCATCGTATTGCCGCTTGGCCCGATGCTGACTTGGCGTGTCGGCAGCGTGGGGGCGGCGTTTGCGCGATTGGCGCCTGCCGTTGTGCTCGCGTTGCTCACACTGATCGTTGCGCTCGTCTCCACGGGTTGGCGCGCTGTGCCCGCGATTGGCCTCGCTGTCGGGGTTTGGCTCATTGGGGGCGGGCTGGTGTATCTTTGGACCCGGTTGCAGCGCGGTGACGGCGCGATGCTTGCGAAGATCGTGGTGCTGCCGCTCGCTGTGTGGTCAATGACGCTCGCTCACATTGGCGCGGGCGTGTTGACCATTGGCGCCGTCGCCGAAACTGGTTTCCGCTCCGAGCGTGCAGTCGCGCTTTCGCCTGGCGAGGGCGTCGCGTTCGCTGGGCGACGCGTGACCCTGCTTGAAGTCGGCGATGTAGACGGACCGAATTACACAGCAACGCGCGCGAACTTCCGCGTCGATGCGCCCGGCCACTCACGGCGACTTTCTGCCGAGCGCCGGTTCTATCCGACCGCGCAAGCGCCGACGACAGAAGTGGGAATCCTCAGCGCTCTCGACGGCGATCTCTACGTTGCGCTTGGCGAGCAGGTGCGCGGCGGCTCCGGCTGGGCGGTGCGGCTCTATCACAATCCACTGATCCATCTGATCTTCCTGGGGGCGGCCATGATGGCGTTGGGCGGCCTCTTGAGCCTTGTGGTGCTGATGCGGCGCAAGCGGAGCGAGCCATGAGCACCGTCACTATGCTCGTCGCGGCGATGGCGCCGGCAGTGCTGGCCGATCCAGCGCAGGAGGCGCGCGCCCAGTCGCTGGAGCGCGAAATCCGATGTGTGCAGTGCGAGAACGAGCCGATTGCGCAATCCACAGCCGACATCGCCGCCGATATGCGCCGCCTTGTCCGCGAACGGGTCGCGGCTGGGGATAGTGACGAAGAAATGCGTGCCTTCTTCCGTCAGCGTGATGGCG
>CALBSY010000516.1 GCA_937967725.1 uncultured Alphaproteobacteria bacterium
CAAATCGATCGACGACCTCTATGTCGACGTCCCTCCTGGCGCCCGGCTGAACAAGCTAGTCGATCTGCCCAAGGCGAAGGGCGAGTTGGAAGGCGACCGCGCCATTCGCGCGCTCGCGGGCAAGAACATGACCGCGCGCGAGGCGGTGTTCTTCCTTGGCGCCGGCGCCTATCGCCATCACGTGCCGGCGACGGTGGATCATTTGATCCAGCGCAGCGAATTCCTCACCGCTTACACCCCCTATCAGCCTGAGATTGCGCAGGGGACGCTGCAGGCGCTCTACGAATTCCAAAGCCAGGTGGCGATGCTGCGCGACATGGAGATTGCCAACGCCTCCATGTACGACGGCTCCACGGCGTGCGCTGAAGCGGCGATGATGGCCGCGCGCGTGACCAAGCGGAAGAAGATCGTCTTCTCCGGCGGTGTGCATCCGCATTACATCGACACGGCGCGCACGGCGTGCGAAGCGCTTGGGCTTGAAATCGTCGCCCTGCCGGCGGCGATCGACGACGAAGCGGCGGTGACGAAGGCGCTGGGCGCGGATGTCGCCGCCGTCATCGTGCAATCGCCTAACGTGTTCGGGACCATCACCGACCTCACGCAGATCGGCGAAGCCGCGCACGGCGCGGGCGCGTTGATGGTGGCGAACTTCACCGAGTGCGTCGCTTTCGGGCTGGTCGAGCCGCCGGGCGCAATGGGCGCGGACATCGTCTGCGGCGAGGGGCAGTCGATCGGCAACGCGTTGAATTTCGGCGGGCCATATGTCGGCCTGTTCGCAACCAAGGAGAAATACATCCGCCAGATGCCCGGCCGCGTCTGCGGCGAAACCATCGACGCGGACGGCAAGCGCGGCTTCGTGCTGACGCTGTCGACGCGCGAGCAGCACATCCGGCGCGAAAAGGCGACCTCCAACATCTGCACCAATTCGGGCCTCTGCCAGTTGGCCTGGACCGTCCACATGACACTGCTGGGCGAAGCTGGCTTGAGGCGCCTTGCTGCGCTCAACCACGAACGCGCTGTCGAATTGGCTGATGCGCTCGCCGCCGTGCCTGGTGTCGAAGTGCTCACCGAGCGCTTCTTCAACGAGTTCGCGTTCAAGACGCCGAAGTCCGCGCAAGCAATCGTCGATGCGCTTGCCGCCAAGGGCGTGATCGGCGGCATCGCCATGAGCCGCCTCGCGCCGAAGGCGGGAATGGACGAGGTCATCATCACCAGCGCCAACGAAACCAACACCGAAGCCGATATCGCCGCCTACGCGAAAGCGCTGAAGGAGGTGCTGTCGTGAGCTTCGAAACCACCTCCGGCAATCGCGGCCTCCTGCAGGCCGAGGCGCTGATCTTCGAAACCGGTCACGCCACAGTAACGGGCGTCGACCTGCCCGAGCCGAAAGGCGTGAAGGATCGCCTCGGCGGCTTGAAGCGCAAGGCGCCGCTGCCGCTGCCCGGCCTCAGCGAACCGGAAACGATGCGCCATTTCGTACGCCTCTCTCAAAGGAACTACGCCATCGACCTCGGCCTCTTCCCGCTCGGCTCATGCACGATGAAGCACAACCCGCGCCTCAACGAGCGCGTGGCGCGCATGGATGGTTTTTCTGACATTCACCCGCTGCAGCCGGCCTCCACTGTGCAAGGCGCGCTCGAGCTGATGGATCAGCTGGCGCACTGGCTCTGCACCATGACCGGCATGCCCGCGGTGGCGCTCTCGCCCAAGGCCGGCGCGCACGGCGAAATGTGCGGCATGCTGGCGATCAAGGCCGCACTCGAAGCCCGCGGCGAGGGCGATAAGCGCAAGCGCGTGCTGGTGCCCAGCTCCGCGCATGGTACGAATCCCGCAACCGCCGTCGCCGCCGGCTTCATTGTCGATGAGATCAAGGGCGATCACGACGGCCGCGTCGATCTCGCCGACGTGACGGCGAAGCTCGGCCCCGACGTCGCCGCCATCATGATGACCAACCCGAACACCTGCGGACTGTTCGAGCGCAACATCCGCGAAATCGCCGACGCGGTGCACGCGGCGGGCGGCTATTTCTATTGCGACGGCGCCAATTACAACGCCATCGTCGGCCGCGTGCGCCCCGGCGATCTCGGCATCGACGCCATGCACATCAACCTGCACAAAACATTCTCCACTCCGCACGGGGGCGGCGGCCCGGGCGCCGGCCCGACCGTGCTCTCCGCGGCGCTCGCGCCGTTCGCGCCCGTGCCGCACATCGTGCTGAAGGGCGACAAGCGGGAGCTGCGCGAACACAGCGAAGGCACACAGGCGTTCGGCCGCATGTGCGCTTTCCATGGTCAGATGGGCATGTTCACCCGCGCGCTCGCCTACATGATGAGTCACGGCAGCGACGGCCTGAAACAAGTGGCGGAAGACGCCGTGCTCAACGCCAATTATCTGCTCGCGCGGCTGAAGCCACACTTCAACGCACCGTTCGGGCAGGGGCCGTGCATGCACGAAGTGCTGTTGGACGATTCCACACTGAAGCCGCTGGGGATCGAAACCATCGACATGGCCAAGGCGCTGCTGGACGAGGGCTACCATCCGTTCACGACTTATTTCCCGCTGGTCGTGCACGGCGCCATGCTGATCGAGCCGACCGAAACCGAGTCCAAGCGCGAGCTCGATCGCTTCGCCGACGTGATGATCGCGCTGGCTGAACGCGCCAAGGCGGGCGACGCCGCCTTCTTCAAGGCCGCGCCGCAGCTCGCGCCCATGCGCCGTCTTGATGAAACCCGCGCCGCCCGCCAGCCCAAACTGCGCTGGAAGCCCGAGGACGCCGACGCCGCGCGCAAGGCGGCGGAGTGACCACGCGCCGCAAGCGCATTGATCTCATCGGGATGCCGACGGACGTGCATTCTTCCTACATGCGCGGTCCGGCGAAAGCGCCGCCGCTAATCCGCGCGGCGCTGTTCAGCGATGCTTACGGTTCGGCCAGCGAGCGGGGCATCGAGCTTTCGGACATCGAGATCGAGGACTGCGGCGACCTTCCGCTTGAAGAGAAACCGGCCGACGACGACCGCATCCGTGAAGCCGTCGCAGCTTCAGTTGGAGCGGGCGCCGCGCCCATCTCGCTCGGCGGCGATCACGCGGTCACCTATCCCATCCTACAAGGCATCGCCGCGCAGCATGGGCCGATCGATCTGCTGCACTTCGACGCGCACCCCGATCTCTACGACGCCTACGAAGGCGACAAGCGCAGCCACGCGTCGCCGTTTGCCCGCATCATGGAGGAGGGCCTCGCCGGCAGCCTTACACAGATCGGCATCCGCACCGCGAACCGTCACCTGCGCGAGCAGGCCGAGCGCTTCGGCGTGACCATGCATGAAATGACGGATCTAGCGCCGGACTGGGGTTCGTCGCTGTCGTTTAAGTTCTCGCGGCCGCTCTATGTCAGCATCGATCTCGACGGCTTCGATCCCGCCTACGCGCCTGGCGTCTCGCATCACGAGCCTGGCGGCCTCAATCCGCGCGACGTGATCAATTGCCTGCTGCGCCTGGATGCCGTGCTCGTGGGCGCCGACGTGGTTGAGCTCAACCCCAAGCACGACATCAACAACATGACTGCCGTGCTCGCCGCCAAGCTCGTCAAGGAACTGGCTGCGCTCGCTCAAAGCAGCGCGTAAGCCGCCCATCCTGCCAGCGCGCACGCGATCACCACCAAAGCTGCGTTCGTCTTGAACCGCATCAGCGCGATGGCCGCCGCCAACGCAATCAGCGCCGCGATCCACTGGAAGCTGCTCACATCTGGCAGCGCCAGCGCGCGTCCCCACGGCGCCGTCACATCCGCGTGCGCGGCGAACAGCACGTGCAGCCCGAACCACAACGCCAAACTCGCGATCACGCCCAGCACCGCTGCCGTCACCGCGCGCAGCGCGCCCGCGGCGTAACGGTTGCGGCGCAGGTGCTCTGCATAGGGCGCGCCGGCGAAGA
>CALBSY010000517.1 GCA_937967725.1 uncultured Alphaproteobacteria bacterium
GGCGCGCGCCGCCGCCGAGTGTGATGGCCGAGACGCCACGTATGGTGTGCGCCGACATCGTCGCCCGCGCCGGCATCGCGCGCTCGACCTTCTACGCGCATTTCGCCGGAAAGGACGATTTCCTGGTGCGCTCCTTCGTCAACATGCTGGCTGCGGCGGAGACTGCCGCGCGGGCGAAATATCCCGAGCGTGACGACCTGCTGCCCTCGCAAGCGCTGTTCCGGCACGTGTATGATGCAGGAGATTTCGCACGGCGCATGGCCGATGCGGATATTTTCCCAACACAGATGGCGGCGGGCGAACTCAAACTGCGCGAAATCGTGGAAGCAAACCTGGAACGGCTGAAGCCAGACTGGCCGCGCCAGCGCCGGCACGAGACGGCCGTGTACGTCGCTGGCGGCTTCATTGGTTTGATGCGGTGGTGGATACAGGGTGGGCTGAAGCAAACGCCAGAAAGAATGCAGCAGGCATTCGAGCGATTGAGCCGAACCGCTTTGGACGGCTAACGTCGACCTCGGCGGCGCTCAGCTCCGCTGCCGCGTCCAAGTGTAGCTGCCGTTCGGCGTCCAATTGCCGGTCTCGTCGATGTTGAACTGGTGCGTTACGTAGGTGTCGCCGTCTTCCACTACGCGATGGCCGTCGCGCCATGAGCGGCCGTCGGGCAGCCAGAACGTTTGTTCGAGCTGTTCGTGAATGGTTTCAGCGCCAGTCTCGCCGACGCCGTACATGCCGTTCGATCCCCATTGCTGCAGAATCGCACGGCGTTCGCCGGGATGCCAGAACTCGCGATACGTCCAGAACTCGGTCGTCTCGGCGCCGGCCTCTATTCCATACAAGCGGCCGACCAATCCGTATCCGCCACTCACGGCGCGCCATTGCATGCCGAACGCGTCCGGTTGCGCGGAATCTTCCTCGTTCGCAGGATTGGGCGCCACCCAGGTCCCGCCATCGCGGCTCATGAAATCGACGTGCTCAACCCACCATTCAGGTAAGGCGCTTTGCGGTTGTGCTTCAACAGGCGTGGCGCACGCGATCAGCGCGAGACACGCGGCCAGTATGGCGATCCTCATGCTGGAACTGAGCCCCCGCTTGAGCGATCGTTCAACCCAGTTGCGACGAACGGCGTTCAGAACGCCGCGAACGCCTGCGTGTCGAGTTTTCGCGCGTGTTTTTCAGCGTACATCGCCTCGTCGGCGCGAGCGATCGCGACCTCCGGATCTTCGCGCACGTCGATCGGGTGCACGCCAAGCGAAGCTTGGATGCGGTGCGGCACGCCCGCGTGCACGATGGCGCCGGCGTTGATCTTTTCGCTCAGCGACCACGCCTTGGCGCGCGCCTCATCGGCGGCGGCGCGGTTGAGGATGACGCCGAATTCGTCGCCGCCAAGCCTCCCTACGACGTCGGATTCACGCACGGAATCCATCAGCATGCGCCCGACATGGTGCAACACAGCGTCGCCGGCGGCGTGACCGTAACTGTCGTTGAGCGCTTTGAAGCCATCGAGGTCGATGTAGAGCACCGCCGCAGGCGTTTTGTAGCGCTCGACTTCGGACATGGTGCGGTGCAGCTCGCGCAGGAAGGCGCGCCGGTTCAGCACCGGCACCAGCGCGTCGCGGTCCGCCAGCTCTTCGGCGGCGGCGAGTCGCTCCTGTAATTCGTCGCGCTCCGCGGCCAGCCGCTCCAGCGCCGCCAGCGCACGATCGGAAACGTCGCGACGGGTCAGGCCGTGTTCAGCCAGGAACCGGCTCGTTTCGGATGCGAGCTTGGCGAAGCCGAATGCCATCTGGAGGCGCGCCTTTCCAATGAAAGGCATGGCCCGGCGCCGGTAAAGACCGCCTTAACCTCTCGCACGCGCGGGCTGGACGCGCGCTGCGGCTTGCTTTAGCAGGCCGTTTTTTAGGAGCAGCCGCTTATGGCTACCCCCAATCCGTTGGTCGGGCTCATCATGGGCTCCAAGTCCGACTGGGAGACGCTCGCCGCCGCCGCCGCCACGCTGGAAAAGCTCGGTGTGCCGTACGAGGCCAAGGTCGTCTCCGCCCACCGAACCCCGAAGCGGCTCTACAACTACGCCGAAAGCGCCAAATCGCGCGGGCTGCAGGTCATCATCGCCGGCGCCGGCGGCGCGGCGCATTTGCCTGGCATGACCGCGTCCATGACGCCGCTCCCGGTGCTGGGCGTGCCGATCAAGAGCCGTGAACTCAAAGGTCTCGATAGTCTGCTCTCGATCGTGCAGATGCCCAAGGGCGTGCCAGTGGGAACGTTGGCGATCGGCGAGGCCGGCGCCGTCAACGCGGCTTTGATGGCGGCGGCGATCTTGGCGCTCTCCGATGACGCGCTCGCTGCGCGGCTCGACGCGTACCGCGCCGAACAAACCAACGCCATCGGAGAAGAGCCGACATGAACCCGCTCGAGCCTGGGAGCACAATCGGCATCCTGGGCGGGGGACAACTGGGCCGCATGCTCGCAGCGGCGGCGGCGCCGTTGGGTTTCGACGTCTGCATTTATACCGATGAACCTGATAGTCCCGCCTCGCGCGTGGCTGCCAAGACCGTCGTCGGCAATTACGCCGATCCCGCAGCACTGGCGGACTTCGCGCGCCGCGTGAGCGTGGTGACCACCGAGTTCGAGAACGTACCCGCCGACACCGCGGAAGCGCTGCTGCAAGCCGGTGCGCGCGTCGCGCCCTCGCCTAGCGCACTGGCGGTGGCGCAGGATCGCTTTGATGAGAAGGCGTTTCTCACCAGCCTCGGCATCGCGACGCCGCCATTTGCGGCGGTGAGCAGCCAGCAAGACTTAGATGCGGCGTTGGGCGAAATCGGCGCGCCGGCGATCCTGAAAACGCGCCGGCTTGGTTATGACGGGCGCGGGCAAATCCGTCTCCACAATGTGGGGGATGCGGCAGGCGCCTACGCTAAACTCGGCGCACCAGGCATTCTCGAAGGCTTCTGCGCGTTCGAGCGCGAAGTGTCGATCATCGCCGCGCGCGGCTGGGATGGCGCGGTAGCGTTCTACGACCTGTGCGAGAATGAACATGCCGGCGGCATCCTTTCGCGCACGACATTGCCGGCGCGCGTCGACGCCGGCGTGGAACGGCAAGCACGCGGCGCCGCACAAGCCGTACTCGAAGCGTTCG
>CALBSY010000518.1 GCA_937967725.1 uncultured Alphaproteobacteria bacterium
GCTTGGTTTCGCCGTGTTTGGTGCCATCCACTCAACCGCCCTCGGTCCCGCCGCGGGCGGTTGCCGCATCTGGAATTACGATCGCCCTGAGGATGCGCTCACCGACGTGCTGCGCCTCTCGCGCGGCATGAGCTATAAGAACGCCATGGCCGAACTGCCGCTCGGCGGCGGCAAAACCGTGCTCTACAAGATGGGCCCCGACCGCAAGGCGTGTCTGGAGAAGTTCGGCGAGCAGGTCGAAGCTTTGGGCGGCCGCTACATCACGGCTGAAGACGTCGGCGCCAGCGTGGACGACATGCGCATTGTCGCGCGCCGCACCTCGTTCGTCGCTGGACTTCCGAAAGAAGAGGGGCAAGCTGGCGGCGATCCGTCGCCGGTGACCGCGCGCGGCGTTTTCGTGTGCATCAAGGCGCTGCTCGACAATGCGCTGCAGGGCCGCACGATCGCTGTCCAAGGTGTGGGCCATGTCGGGCTCTCATTGTGCGAAATGCTGGCGGCTGAAAAAGCCAATCTCATCGTCTCGGACGTGAACACCGATAACCTCGAGCGCGCGCGCGCCCTCGGGGCCGACATCGCTCCGGTGGAAGACATTCACAAAGTGAAGGCTGACCTGTTCGCGCCGTGCGCGCTCGGCGCAGGGCTGAATGAGCGCACTATCCCGGAGCTCGGGGCGACCATCGTCTGCGGCGCCGCCAACAATCAGCTGGCGACCGAGGCGGATGGCGCGCGCTTGGTCCAGCGTGGCGTGACCTATGCGCCGGACTACGTCGTCAATGCCGGCGGCATCATCAATGTCTCGGCTGAGTACCTCGGCGAATCTGCCGATGTGGTCGACGCCCGCATCCGCGCCATTGCTTCGCGCTTGCTGAACGTGCTGGAAACGGCCAAGAGCCAGGGCGTGCCCCCGCATGAAGCCGCCGACCGCATCGTGCGCGAGCGCCTCGCTGCCGCGAAGAGGGGTTGATGGACGATATGAGGAAGCCGAACGCGCTTGATCTGCACGTCCCGGCCCCGCGTGCGCGGCCGGGCGACAAGCCCGATTTCAGCAACTGGTCGTTCCCAGAACCCGGCGACACGCCGAAGCCGGATATCGACGAGAACGCCGTCGATCTGCGCGAGTACGCCTACGGGCTGATCCGAGTGCTCGACATGGAGGGCAACGCGCTCGGCCCGTGGACGCCGCACATCCCGCCGGAAGAGCTGCGCCGCGCGCTCAAGCATATGTTGCTGACCCGCGCCTTCGACGAGCGCATGCATCGCGCTCAGCGCCAAGGCAAAACTTCGTTCTACATGCAATGCCTGGGTGAAGAGGCGATCGCGGTCGCTCAGGCGATGGCGCTCAATCACGACGACATGTGTTTCCCGTCGTATCGCCAGCAGGGCATCTTGATCGCGCGCGGCTACCCGCTGATCGACATGATGCACCAGATTTATTCGAACGCCGCCGATCCGCTGAAGGGCCGGCAATTGCCGATCATGTATTCATCGAAGAAGGAAGGCTTCTTCACCATTTCCGGCAATCTCGCCACCCAGGTGCCGCAAGCGGTCGGCTGGGCGATGGCGTCGGCCTATTCAGGCGATGGCCGCATTGCCGCGGCGTGGGTGGGTGAAGGCGCGACAGCGGAAGGAGATTTCCACGCCGCGCTGACCTTCGCCGCCGTCTACAAGGCGCCGGTGATCATCAACGTCACCAACAATCAATGGGCGATCTCGTCGTTCCAGGGCATTGCCGGCGGCGAGAACACCACGTTCGCGGCGCGCGGCGTGGGCTACGGCGTGCCGCCGCTGCGGGTCGACGGCAACGATTTCCTCGCCGTCTATGCGGTGACGCAATGGGCCGCCGAACGTGCGCGCGCCAATCTCGGCCCGACGCTGATCGAACTCTTCACTTATCGCGGCGGCCCGCATTCGACATCCGACGATCCGTCGCGCTATCGTCCGGCCGACGAAAAAGCGTGCTGGCCGCTCGGCGATCCGATCGAGCGCCTCAAGACGCACCTCATCTCCCTCGACGAATGGGACGAGGACAAGCATCGCGCCGCGCAGGAAGAGGCGGTTGAAACCGTGCGCGCCACCGGCCGCGAAGCCGAGAAAGTCGGCGTGCTTGGCGCCGAAGCGCCGCATAGCCGCGAAAGCATGTTCGAGGACGTTTACAAGGAATTGCCCTGGCATCTGCGCCAGCAGCGCGACGAGCACGGAGCCTAACCATGGCCGCGATGACCATGATCCAGGCGCTCAACTCCGCGCTCGACACCATGATGGAACGCGATCCCAACGTGCTCACCTTCGG
>CALBSY010000519.1 GCA_937967725.1 uncultured Alphaproteobacteria bacterium
TCGGGGCGTCTATCCGTGACCGACGCGGTTCCCGTCCCGAGAAGCGAGGGCGGCCCGCGCGGCCGGGCGAGGCGACGGCCTAAAATTGGGGAGCGACGGCATGGATTTCGGCTTCACCTGGTTCGACTTCGCCGCCCTCGTCGTGCTTGGCCTATCCGGCGTGATGGCGTTTGCACGCGGCCTCATCCGCGAGGTGTTCTCGATCATCGCCTTCATTGGCGGGGCCATTGCAGCGGTGTTTTTCGCCAGCATGTTGAGCCCGTTGGTTGAGAGCTTCACGCCGCTTTCCGGCCCGCTCGCCTCGGTGGCGGCGGGTCTGATCATCTTCCTGGTGGTCTTCGTGGTGATCACCGTCATCACCGCCACCGTGGCCAAGACAGCCCATCAATCCACCGAGATAGGCAGCTTCGACCGGGCCGCCGGCCTCGCCTTCGGCATCCTGCGCGGCGTGCTGGTCGTGGCGCTGTTCGTGCTGCTGATGCGTCAAACCACGCCAGAAGATACCGCCCAGCCCATAGATCCGATGCAGGACGCCATACGCGGCGCGCGAACCTACCCTATCTATAACGGTGTCGCGCTGGCGCTGGAGGCAGTGCTGCCGCAGGCCCGCGACCGGACACGTGATATAATCAACGGCCAGAAGGGCGAGTCGGCGCCGATCCCGCCGGCAGAGCCCGACACCCAGGCCCCGCCCACCTGAGGACCGTATGAAGCCCGAGCGCCCTTCCCTCCACTTTCAGACGGCGCCCGGAGACCCGGCCGACAAATGGGAACTTGACGACAAGCCGCGTGAGGAATGCGGCGTGTTCGGCGTGTTCGGTTCGGACGACGCCTCCGTGCTCACCGCGCTCGGACTGCACGGGCTGCAACATCGCGGCCAGGAGGGCTGCGGCATCGTCTCGTACGATGGCGCCCGGTTCCACCACGAGCGCCATCTGGGCCTCGTCGGCGAACACTTCTCCGGCGAGGACATGCCTCGGCGCATGCCCGGCGCCTCGGCGATCGGGCACACGCGCTACGCCACCCAGGGCGGCACCATCCTGCGCAACGTGCAGCCGCTATTCGCGGATCTGGCGCTGGGCGGCTTCGCGGTGGCGCACAACGGCAACCTGACTAATTCCCGCGATCTGCGCGAACGGCTGGTGGAAGACGGCGCGATCTTCCAATCTACGTCGGACACTGAATGCATCCTGCAACTGATCGCCAAGTCCCGGCGCGCCAAGGCGGTCGACCGCTTTGTCGAAGCGCTGCACGACATCCAGGGCGCCTACGCCATCGTCTGTCTCACCAACAACATGCTCATCGGCGCGCGCGATCCGATCGGCATCCGTCCGCTGGTGCTGGGCGACCGCGACGGCGCACCTATTCTCGCGTCAGAGACCTGCGCACTCGACATGATCGGCGCGAAATTCGTTCGCACTATCGAACCGGGCGAAGTGGTCGTGATGACGCGCTCGCGCTCGGGCGAGATCGTCACCGAGAGTCACTTCCCGTTCCCGCGACGCAAGGCGCGCCCATGCATCTTCGAGTTTGTCTATTTCTCGCGTCCGGATTCGATGATCGACGGCCGTTCCGTCTACGACATCCGCAAGCGCATGGGCATGCGTCTGGCGCAGGAAACGGGCGTGAAGGCTGACGTGGTGGTGCCGGTGCCGGACTCGGGCGTGCCCGCCGCGATGGGTTTCGCACAAGAAAGCGGCATCCCCTATGAGCTCGGCATCATCCGCAGCCACTATGCAGGGCGCACCTTCATTCAGCCCAAGCAAGAAATCCGCGCCCTTGGCGTACGGTTGAAACACGCCGCCAACCGTGAAGTGCTCAAAGGCAAGCGCGTTATCCTGGTGGACGACTCGATTGTGCGCGGCACGACCTCGCAGAAGATCGTACAGATGGTGCGCGAAGCCGGCGCCAAGGAAGTTCACTTCCGCAGCGCCTCGCCGCCAATCAAACACCCTGATTTCTACGGCATCGACATGCCCGCGCTCGCGGAGCTGATGGCGGCGCAAATGAGCGAAGCGCAGATGTGCAAGAAGCTGGGCGCCGACTCGCTGGGCTTCCTCTCGATCGAAGGGCTCTACTGGGCCATGGGCGAGAAAAAGCGCGACGCGGCCAATCCGCAATTCACCGATCACGCCTTCACAGGCGACTACCCCACGCCACTGCTTGACCATTCGCTTGAGCGCTCCGGCAAGGACATCCAGCTTTCTCTGCTGGCCGACCAGGCGGCGGAATGACTTCCCCCGATATGCGGATTGCGCTTGTGACCGGGGCCTCGCGCGGAATTGGCCGGGCCGTTGCGGTCCACCTCGCGCGCTCGGGCTGGCGGGTCGTTTGCGTCGCGCGTGCGCAAAAGGCATTGGAAGATTTGGACGACCGCATCCGCGGCCACGGCGGTGAAGCCACGCTTGTGCCGCTCGATCTGCGCGACGGCGCCGCGATAGATCAGCTGGGCGCCTCGCTCTACGAGCGTTTTGGCCGCCTCGACGCGTTGGCGGCATGCGCCGGAGTGCTCGGCTCGCTCACGCCGACGCAACAGATCACGCCTGCGGTGATGGACGAGACTATGGCTGTGAACTTCACCGCCAATTACAGGCTGATCCGTGCGTTGCATCCGCTGCTGCGTCTTTCCGATGCCGGACGCGCCGTGTTCGTGACATCCGGCGCATCGCGCAATCTGCGCGCCTATTGGTCGCCCTACTCCGCGTCTAAAGCCGCCCTCGACGCTTTGGTGACCTGCTATGCGCGCGAACTGGACGTCACGCCGATTAAGGCAAACCTGTTCAATCCCGGTCCCACGCGCACCGCCATGCGCGCCAAGGCGTTCCCCGCATGCGAGTGCGGCGCTGCTCAAACGAGAGATGAACGTCCCGGTCTTGCAGCGTG
>CALBSY010000520.1 GCA_937967725.1 uncultured Alphaproteobacteria bacterium
CAGCGCACAATTCATGCGCCATGCGGCGACCGCGCCGACTTCAGCAGCGAGCCGTGACTTGCCGTGTCCGATGCGCGGCGCCTTCGCCATGACGATGAGCGTCGCGCGCTCAGTCATACGCCTTCGCCAACTCCACGGGGTCGGCGCCCATCAGGTAACGCGCCATCAGCGTTAGATTGCGCCAAGCGCGTTTATCGTAGCCGTCGCGGCGATACTTCTCGGCGCTGGTGACAGCTTCCGTATCGAACAGCACCAGACGCCGCCCTCCGACGCGGCGCATGATCTCGACGTCCTCCATCAATGGTATGTCGGGATAGCCGCCAAGACCGTCATAGAAGAAGCGCGAGATCAGGAGCCCTTGATCGCCATAGGGTAGCTTCATAACACGCGCACGCATGCGCGCCCAGAACACCACGCGTCTGGCTTGCGGAGAAGCATCGTCGAACGCGAGTTTGAAGACGGCGGCCTTCTTGCGCGATTGCGGTTCACGGATGAAGCGCTCGGTTTCAGCAACCCAGCCTGGAGCCAGTTCTGTGTCGGCATGCAAGAACAGCAGCCACTTGCCCTTCGCGGCATCGGCGCCCGCACGCATTTGCTTGGCGCGGCCGCGCTCCGCGCGGACGATGTCGCAACCGGCGGCTTCGGCGGATTCAATCGTGTCATCCTCCGATCCGCCATCGGCGACGATCACTTGCTTGACGATGCCGGCGGTCAATCCCGCGACAAGCGGCGCGAGCGCGCGCGGCAAATGCGCGCCGGCGTTGAGTGTTGGAATGATCACCGAGATCATGCGTCCATCTCGCCGTGCAGGCTCGGCTTGTAAAGCCGAAACCCCGTGCGTTAGGCGCCGGGCGCGGCCGTAGGCCGATTGGGTTGTGCCGGCAGCGCCGCTTGCGGCGGAACTGGCGGCGCGTTGGGCGCCGGCGCGCCCGGCTGCGCTGGCGCATCGGCTGCTTCGGCCGTCATGCGCGAGCGCAAGCGCTGCATGAAGCGCTCAAGCAGATCGGTGCGCGCCACAGCGCGCGCCACATCGCGGATGGCGGCCCCGTCCGCGTGAATACCGGCGGCGATGACTTCGAACGAATCCGCTTCAGGCGTGTTGGCGAGATCGCCAGCAAACTCGCGGTAGAGCGAACGCACGCCCTCGTCATTGCCGGCGAGCGTTAGCGCCACGCCAGTGCGCAAGACCGCCTGCCGCGCATGCGCATCCATCGGTTCAGCGCGATTGCGCATGGTGAGCAGAGGGCGGAGTTCGACCGCCGCACGTTCCCAGTCACGCACCCGCCAAGCCGCCTCGGCGCGGACGCGCTGCGCGTCCTCGCTGCGGTCGCGCTCCACAAGCTCGACCGCGCCTTCGAGACGGCCGAGTTCGATCAGCGCGCGCGCCTCGAGAATGCGGCGATCGGCAAGCAGCGTTTGCGGCATGTTCGGTTGACGCGACGAGGCTAGCGCGACCAAAGCCTGATCGAGCTTATGATCCATCAGGTAGATCGCGGCGAGATCGGCGCCGACTTGCGCCTTGTTCAAGCCTTCCAGGCGTTCGGAGACTTGGTGTTGCAGCAACTGAGCCGCCTGCTCCAGCAGATCGACGTGAACAAGCCGGCCAGCGAGCAAGCGCACGATGCGGTCCCCGTTGGGCCCGACGGGCGTGAGATCGCTGAACTCGTAAAACAGACCAAGCGCCTGGATCGGTTCGAGTTGATCGGCTTCGCCATCAAGAAACAGGCGCTCAAACAGCGTGGACATGTCGGCGCGAAGGCGGCGCGCGGCGGGATCGTGAGGAAAACGATCAGCTGCGACGCGCATCGTGGCGAGCGCCTCGCGCCAACGGCCAA
>CALBSY010000521.1 GCA_937967725.1 uncultured Alphaproteobacteria bacterium
AGGCATGCGCGTCGGGCTGCGGGCGGGCGCCCCCGGCGTGCTGTGGCGGAGTGTGGGGGTGTGTGGGGGCGGGCGCGCGGGGGCCGCGCCGGGCGTTTCGGTGGCGCGCGCGATGTCGGTTAGAATCTTCTCGAGTCGCGGGCCCCAGAAAATGCCGCAATGATTTTGCACCGCGAGATGTGCGGCAACCGAGCAATAGGCGGCGGCCGAGGCGAAGTCGCCGCGCGCGAAATACTCCTCGGCGCGCTGCAGATAGGATTCGTACTCGGCGAAGTTACGCGCGATTCGCTGTTCCTGGGCCGCATGCGTGCGCGGCGTCGCCGTCGCGGCGTCAGCGGGCGCCATGCTTGACCTCGTCGCGGCGCTCCGCGGCGGCGCTCAGGCGCCATTCGCCCGGCTCGTGATAGAGGCCGTAGGCTGGGTTGGTGAAGACAGGGTGGCGGACGTGAAAATGCCCGCCGATCTGCGCCGCTACGATCGTAGCGCGCGCGTCGCGTACGACGATATTGGCGGTATAAAGATCGGAAACAAGCTTGATGGGCGGCGTACGCAGTTCGATCTCGCCTTCGCCCTCGAGATACGGGATGTCGACGCCGTCGCTCGACGTTGAGAAGGTGGCGCAGGCGACGTCGTCGTGACGCTCGAAGCCGACGCGGATGTCGGGCCGCTCGAGCCGGCCATCGACTTTATAGCGCAGCTTGACCGTCATGGGTTCGCCGAAATCGAACACGCTGACCGGCGTGCCGCGTTCGTTAGCAAGCACAACGTCGGTGAATTTGATTGGCGCCTCCGCCCCGTCTCGGAACCAGACCACGTCTTCCAGCCGGCTGTCGTCCTCATAGAGTTTGAGGCCTTCATTGGTGGGACCGTCGAAAACGATTTGGCCCTTCTTCAGATAGATCACGCGTTGGCACATGGTCTTGATCGAGAACATGTTGTGTGAGACGAATAGGATCGTCGCGCCTTTGCGCTCCAGCTCGCGCGCGAAATTCATGCATTTGCGCTGGAACGCGAAGTCGCCGACGGCGAGGACTTCGTCCAACAGCAAAATGTCGGGGTCGAGGTGCGCAGCCACGGCGAAAGCGAGGCGCACATACATTCCGCTGGAATAGCGTTTCACCGGCGTATCGATGAATTCCTCGATCTCGGAGAAATCCACGATCGCATCGTATTTGGCTGCGACTTCCTGGCGTGTCATGCCGAGGATGGAGCCATAGAGATAGACGTTCTCGCGGCCGGTCAGCTCGTGGTGAAAACCGGTGCCGACTTCCAGCAACGCGCCGAGGCGTCCGTTAATCTGCGCCGTTCCGGTGGTCGGCGTGGTGATGCGCGACAGGATTTTGAGGAGCGTGGACTTGCCGGCGCCGTTAAGGCCGATGATGCCGACATTTTCGCCGCGCTCGATGTCGAAATCGGCGTCCTTCAAGGCCCAGAACATTTCGCGCTCGCGTTTCGCTTCGCGCACCTTGTTGGAGGCGAACATGCCGGCGACCGAAGCGCCGATGATGTCGCGCACCGAGTCGTGACGCTGGCGCGTGAGCCGCCGGTAGCGCTTGCCGAGGCCGCGCGCGGTGATGGCGAGTTCGGTCATATCACGTCCGCGAACGAGCGCTCCATGCGGCGGAAGAAGATGAGCCCGCTCACGAGCAGCACCAGAATGATGACGCCGCTCATGCCGAGCGCCATGAAATTGGGCTCGCCCTGGTTGAACACCGCCCAGCGGAAGCCTTCGATCACGCCAACCATCGGGTTGAGCGAGTAGGCCCATTGCCATTGCTCGGGCACCATCGAAAGCGGGTAAACGATCGGGCTCGCATACATCCAGATCTGGATCATGAACGGCAGCGTATGCTTGATATCGCGGAAGCGCACATTGATCGGCGCCAGCCAAAGCCCGATCGACAGCGCCAGCAGCGCTGAGACTACCATCAGCGGCGGCACCAGCAGGAACTTCCAACTCGGGGCCATGCCGTAGAACGCCATCAGGATGAGCAGGATGAAGAACGCGATGCAGAAATCCACCAATGGCGTGACCACGTTGGCGAGCGGCATGATCAGGCGCGGAAAGTAGATTTTCCGGATCAGTTCGCTATCCGTGACGAGGCCAGTGGCGCTGCGCCGCACGGCTTCAGCGAAATAGGTCCAGGGCAGCACGCCTGCGAACGCGAACAGCGGATAAGGCACGCCCTCGGAAGGCATGCGCGCGAAATATCCGAACACGATGGTGAAGATGGTGACGGCGAACACCGGCTGCAGAATCGCCCAGCCGGCGCCGAGTAGCGCCTGCTTATACAGCACCTGGATGTCGCGCATCATCAGCACGACCAGGAGTTCGCGAAAGCGCCACACCGCGCCGAGGTCGAGATCGAGCCAGCCGCGGTCGGGCCGGATTTCGGTCACTTCTTGCGAGTGCACGCGGGGGAGGTACGCCTCGACGCTCATTGCGCGCATGCCCTCTTGAGCGTTTCGGCGACTTCGATTTGCTCGGCGTCAGTCATCTGGTGGAACAACGGCAAGATAATCCGGCGGTCCTGCGCGAACTCGGAATTCGGCAGCGTCAGCGCACGGCCATTTTTGTAGCCATCTTCGCGGTGCGCACACATGATGCCGCGCCGCGTGGCGATGCCGGCGTCGAGCATGGCCTGCATCACCGCGCGCTGATCGCAATGCGCCGGCAGCGTCACCGAATAGCTTTGCCAATTGGAACGGCGGTTGGCCGGTTCAGCGGGCAGCTCGATACCGATGTTGTTCTGAAGCAATTCGTTGTAGCGCGCCGCGAGGCGGCGGCGCGTGGCGACGATGTCCGGCACGCGCTTCAGCTGCTCACGGCCTACAGCAGCCTGAATGTCCGTCATGCGATAATTGTAGCCAAGCACCGGGTGCGTTTCAAAAATCACCTGGTTCGAGCCGTGCCGCACAGTGTCCGGCACGCTCATGCCGTGCTGGCGCAGCAACTTAAACTGCGTATCGTAACTGGCGTTCTTCGTTGTCAGCATGCCGCCATCGCCGGTGGAGACGATTTTGCGCGGATGGAACGAAAAACAGGCGATGTCGCCGCGTGGCGCGCCGATCCGCTCCCACTGTCCGCCGATCTCGATCTCCGCGCCAATGGCGCAGGCGGCGTCTTCGATCACGGGGATGTTGTGGTGCGCGCCGATGGCGCAGATCGCCTCCAGGTCGCAGGGCATGCCGATCTGATGCACGCACAGGATGGCCTTGGTGCTCGGCGTGATAGCCGTTTCGATCTGCTCGGGATCGATATTGTATGTCTCAGGCTCGACGTAGAGGAACAGCGGTTTGGCGCCGCAATATTTCACGGCGTTAGCGGTGGCGATGTAAGAATGCGAGACGGTGATGACCTCATCGCCCGCGCCGACGCCGACGGCCAGGAGCGCCAGGTGCAGCGCTGTCGTGCAGTTGGAGACGGCCGTCGCGTAGGGCGCACCGACGAACGCGGCGAATTCCTGCTCGAACGCCGCCACTTCCGGACCCTGCGTAACCCAGCCGGAAAGGATCACGCGCGATGCGGCCTGCGCTTCGCGCTCATCCATCAGCGGCTTCATGATCGGGATCATGCAACGTGCTCGCGGTTGGCGCGCCACCAGTTCACCAGCCGGCCGAGCCCATCTTCCAGTTCGACCTGCGGGGCCCAGCCCAGCATGCGCTTGGTTTTCTCGATCGACGCCAAGCGGCGTGGCACGGCGTTGACTTTGCGTTCTGGACCATACTCAGGCTGCAGTTCGCGGCCCATCACGCGCATCAAGGCCGCGGCAAGCTCATTGAGATTGGTCTCAACGCCGGACGCGACATTGAACACTTCGTCCGAAACTTCCGACTTCAAGCCGGCGACGTTGGCGCTGGCGATATCGTCGATATAAACGAAGTCCAGCGAGGTCTTGCCATCGCCCAGGATCAATGGCGGCTGACCTGCTTCGATACGTTCCATCCAGCGGATCAGCACTTCGGTGTATTTTCCATGGATGTCCATGCGCGGTCCGTAAACGTTGAAGTAGCGGAACGCCACATAGTCCGTGCCGTACATGTCGTTGAACGAACGCAGCAATCCCTCGAGCATAACCTTGGCCGCGCCGTACCAAGTGCGATTGTTGTAGGGATGATCGCTTTCGGTGGTGGGAAAGCTGTCGGCCATGCCGTAGATCGACGCGGAGGAGGCCGCGACGATCTTCTTCACGCCAGCGAGATGCGCAGCTTCCACCACGTTGAACGCGCCGTCACACATGACTTCGAGCGCTTCGCGCGGATTTTCGCCGCATGCCGTGATGCGGATCGCCGCCATGTGGATGACCGCGTCCATGCCTTCGCTGACGCGGCGCGTCGCTTCGACATCGCGGATGTCGCCCTTCACCAACTCGACCCGTTTGTCCTTCAGGATTTCCGCCACATTGTGCATCGAGCCGCGCACAAGGTTGTCGAAAATGACAATCTTGGCGACGTCTTCGCGCAGCAATTGATCGATCGTCGTCGAGCCGATCAGGCCGCAACCGCCCGTGACGAGAATCTTCGCGCCTTCGACGTTCATCGTGCGCGCTCCGCGTCCCTCTTGTGCAGTTCGATCACAGCCGCGGCCACTTCCGCCTGCATTGCGGCGGTGAGTTCGGGATACATTGGCAGCGAGAGCTGTTCGGCCGCCGCCCTTTCCGCGTGCGGGAATTCGCCCTGCTTGTAGCCCAGGTCCTCGTAGGCTGGCAGCAAGTGGATGGCGATCGGGTAGTGGATGCCGGATTGAATGCCTTTAGCGCTCAGCGCATCCTGCCATTCTTGCCGCTTGGTCGTGCGCGTCGAATAGATGTGATAGACGTGGCGCGCCTGATCTTGAACGAAGGGCGTCACGACGCCCGAGCCGGCCAATAGATCGTCGTAGCGCTTAGCCGCCGCGCGGCGCGCTTCGGTCCACTGTTCCAGATATTTGAGCTTCACGCGCAGAATGGCGCCCTGCATGCCCTCAAGGCGCATGTTGAAGCCTTTCAGCACGTGCTGATATTTCTTCTCCGCGCCCCAATCGCGCAGCATGCGGATTTTCCGCGCGCATTCCGGATCGTTGGTCGTCGTCGCGCCGCCTTCGCCGTAAGCGCCGAGATTTTTGCCCGGATAGAAGCTGAACGCGCCGAAATCGCCGATGCCGCCAACGCGCTTGCCGTTCCACTCGGACCCATGCGCCTGGCAAGCGTACTCTCTGAAGAGCAGGCCGTGCTTCTTGGCGATGGCCATGATTGCGTCCATGTCGCAGGCTTGGCCATAGAGATGGACCGGCAGCAGCGCCTTCGTGCGCGGCGTGATGGCGGCTTCGATCTTGGCGGGATCGATCAAATAGGTCTTCGGATCGATATCGACAAACACCGTCTTGGCGCCGGTATAGTCGATCGCCGCCACGCTCGCCACGAATGTAAACGGCGTGGTGATCACCTCGTCGCCCGGCCCCACGCCGGCAGCCAGCAATGCGAGATAGATCGCGTTAGTGCCGTTATTGACGCCCATGCAGAACTCGGCGCCGCAATACGCCGCGAACTCGTTCTCGAACGCCGCGACTTCGGCGCCCAGGATGAACTGAGTGTTGTCGAGGATGTGCTGGATGGCGGCGTCGATCTCTGGCTTGATCGATTGGTATTGCGCCTTCAGGTCGACGAATGGGACTGTCACAGAACTTTCTCCGCGCGGGGAAGGTGGATGGTCTCGCCGCGCGCCCTCATGGAGGAAGTAGCAGCTTCGATGATCTGGATAACGCGATAGCCAAGGCGGCCGTCGGTCAGCGTTTGTTTCTTGGTCTCGATGGCGCTGACGAATTGCTCGGCGCCGGCGCGCAGCGCTTCGCTTTCGTCCAATTTCGGAGCCCACATGTCGCCGGTGCGGTAGCCCACACGCATTTGGTAGATTTTTGCGGGATCGTCGGTGAACGAGACGCCCTTGTCGTAGATCTTCAGTTTCTCGGAGGGCTGCAGATCGTCATAGACGAACATCTTTTTGGTGCCGCCCACCAGAACCGTCCGCACCTTTACCGGGGCGAGCCACGAGCAGTTCACGTGCGCGATGGCGCCGGAGTCGTAGAACATCGTGATGTAAGCGAGATTCTCCGGCGTGCCTGGGAAGTGGTTGATTCCGCCCGCCGACACCGCCACCGGCTGCTCCTCCAACAGATAGTCGAGAATGGAAAAGTCGTGCACGGCGAGATCGCTGATCACGCTGACGTCGCGCTGGAACAGGCCCAAATTCACGCGGGTGGAATCGTAATAGAGAATCTTGCCCAGCTCGTCGGCGACGACGAGATCCTTCATCTTTTTGACCGCGCCGGTGTAGACGAAGGTGTGATCGACGTGCAGGACGAGCTTCTTCTTCTCCGCGCAGTCGACCAGCTGGCGCGCCTGCAGCGATGTCTCCGTCATTGGCTTTTCGAGCCAAACGTGCTTGCCCGCCTTGAGCGCCGCCATGCCGAGTTCAAAATGCGTGTTCACCGGCGTGGCGATCGCGATCGTGTCGATAGCCGGGTCGCGCAGCAATTCCTGAAAGTCGGTCGTGGTCTTCACCGCGGGAAAGCGCTTGGCCACCAGATCGAGTTTCTTTTGGTCGAGGTCGGCTACGGCCGCGATTTCCGCGCGCCCGAGCTCCGCGAAGTTGCGGACAAGGTTCGGCCCCCAATAGCCGTATCCGATAACGCCAATCTTGATCATTCTGATCGTCCTCCGCCTTGGGCGTCCCTCGCCGCCCGGTTTAGTCCCTCTTGTCCCGCGTGTCGCCCACCACGCGCGCCGGCACGCCTGCGACAATTCCGTAGTCCGGCACGTCTTTCGTCACGACCGCACCTGCGCCCACGAGCGCATTTCGGCCGATGGTGACGCCGCCCATGATGGTAGCGTTGGAGCCGATCGAGGCGCGTTGCTTCACCAAGGTAGGAACCACGGTCCAGTCCGCCTCGCTTTGCGCCGAGCCGTCTTCGTTCGCCGCGCGCGGGAACGTGTCATTGATGAACATCACGCCGTGACCGACGAACACCTCGTCCTCGATGGTCACGCCCTCACAAATGAACGTATGCGACGAAACTTTGCAGCGCTCGCCGACATGCGCGTTCTTTTGGATTTCTAC
>CALBSY010000522.1 GCA_937967725.1 uncultured Alphaproteobacteria bacterium
CGGTCGATATCAGCGATTATCCGTTCGGCTGGGGTTATTTTCTGTCGCGCATTACCGACGTGGCGCGCGGCAAGGCGCCCGATCCGGTGCCGGAAGAGCATCAGTGCTGAAGCGTTATGGGGCGGAGTCCACCAGCGTGACGATGTCGGCCATGATGCCGGTGATCTTGACGTCCTTCGTCGTGTAAACGCCGGCGACGCCCATTTGCTTGAGCGCCAGCGCGTCGGCGGGCGGGATGATGCCGCCGACCACGAGCGGAACCTTGTCCAGCCCCTCGGCGCGCATCAGCCGCACCACTTCGCGCACCAGATCGAGATGCGAACCGGAAAGGATCGAGAGCCCGATCGCGTGCGCGCGTTTCTCCTTGGCGGCGGCGACGATCTCCGCCGGCGTGAGGCGGATGCCTTCATAGACCGCGTCCATGCCGACGGCGCGGGCGCGCGCGGCGATCTGTTCGGCGCCGTTGGAGTGGCCGTCGAGGCCTGGCTTGCCGATCAGCATCGTGAGCTGGCGGCCGAGTTTTCGTGACAGCGATTCGACGTCTTGCCTAACCGCGGCGATGTCCTCGCCTTCCGACTCGATCACCAGCGCAACCCCGGTTGGACCGCGATATTCGCCGTAGACATTGCGCAATGTGTGCGCCCACTCGCCGGTGGTGACGCCGGCTTTAGCGGCGGCGAGCGTGGCGGGCATGATGTTCTTGTCGGCGCGCGCATCGGCATCGAGTCGTGCAAGCGCAGTGCGCGCGGCGCTCGTATCCCGCTTCTCGCGCCACGCCTTCAGTCGCGCGATTTGTTCGGCTTCAACCGCCAGATCGACGGTCTGGATGATCTTGTCGCCGGTTTCTAGCGGCGAAGGCTCCGCTTCGGTGAAGCAATTGACGCCGACGACCTTAACGTCGCCGCGTTCAATAGCCTCGGTGCGGGCGCGGTTTGACTCGACCAGCGCCGCCTTCATGTGTTCGAGCGCGTTCGCTGCGCCGCCCGCCTGTTCGATCTGCTTAAGCTCGGCGCGTGCGCCCTCGACGAGTTCGTCGACCTTGGCTTGAATGACGGCTGAGCCGTCGAAGATGTCCTCGAACTCGAGCAGGTCTGTTTCATAGGCGAGGATTTGCTGTAGGCGCAGCGACCATTGTTGGTCCCACTCGCGCGGCAGGCCGAGCGCCTCGTTCCACGCCGGCAACTGCACCGCGCGGGCGCGGGCGTTCTTTGAGAGCGTGACTGCAAGTGTCTCCAGAACAATGCGATAGACGTTGTTTTCCGCTTGTTGTTCGGTCAGGCCCAACGAGTTGACTTGAACGCCGTAGCGGAAGCGGCGCGCCTTTTCGTCCGTCACGCCATACCGTTCGCGCCCGATTTCGTCCCAAAGCGCAACGAACGCGCGCATCTTGCAAGTCTCGGTGAGGAAGCGCAGGCCTGCGTTCACGAAAAAAGAGATGCGCGAGAACACATCGCTGAAGCGTTCGCGCGCAAGCTCGCCGCGCGCTTTCACTTCGTCCAGCACTGCGATCGCCGCCGCTAGCGCGAACGCCAATTCCTGCTCGGGCGTCGCGCCGGCTTCCTGCAAATGGTAGGAGCAGACGTTCATTGGATTCCACTTTGGAATCGTGTCGAGGCTCCAGCCGATCGTGTCGGCGGTGAGCTTGAGTGAGGGTGCGGGCGGGAAGATGTAGGTGCCGCGCGAGAGATACTCTTTGAGGATGTCGTTTTGCGTCGTGCCCGTGAGCCTCGCCGGATTGGCGCCTTGCTCTTCGGCGAGCGCGACATAAAGCGCCAGCGGCCAGGCCGCCGGCACGTTGATCGTCCTCGATGTATTCATCTGTTCGTGCGGAGTGCCATCGAACTGCGCGGGTATGTCGCC
>CALBSY010000523.1 GCA_937967725.1 uncultured Alphaproteobacteria bacterium
GGCGCTTGAGCTCGGCGGCAACAATCCGTTGATCGTGTGGCCGCCAGTGGATGCAAAAGCCGCGGCCAATCTGATCGCGCACTCCGCTTTCGCCACCAGCGGACAACGGTGCTCATGCGCACGGCGTTTGATCGTGCCTGAAGGCGCTGACGGTGACGCGATCCTGAACGCATTGGCGGAAGTCGCCGAGAAAATTCGTGTGGGCGGCGCCGATGATACGCCCGAGCCGTTCATGGGGCCGCTGGTAAACGCGCATGCAGCGGACCGCGCCGTGAAGTTCGAACAAGGGCTGATTGCTCTTGGCGGCAAACCAGTCGTGCCGCTTAAGCGTGATGGCGCGTTTGTGCACCCTGGCGTGATCGATGTGACTGGCCTTTCGGTGCCGGACGAGGAATTGTTCGGGCCGGTGCTGCAGGTCTATCGTGTTAGCGATTTCGACCATGCGCTCGATGTCGCTAACGCTACGCGCTTCGGCTTGGCTGGCGGGCTGATCAGCGACAACGCGGCGCTTTGGGCGCGCGTGAAGAACGAATTGCGCGCGGGTATTCTAAACTGGAACCGCCCGACCACCGGCGCCTCGAGCGCAATGCCTTTTGGCGGTCCACGCTTGTCCGGTTCGATGCGGCCAAGCGCGTACTACGCGGCTGACTACGTCGCCTATTCCGTCGCTACCCAACGCTCGGAGAAAGCGGCGGACGTACGCACAATTTGGCCGGACTTTCCGAGGGCAATCTCGCCTCTGAGCGCAATCGCGACACCGTCGCGCGTCCACGCGAGGCGGCGTTGCAGGGACTCGCAAAAATGCGGCGCCTGCGCGAGATGGGTCTCTGGCAAGGCGTATTGCCGCCACACGAACGGCCGAACATCGGCTGGTTACGCAGCTTGGGCTTTGGGGGCAGCGACCAGGATATCTGGGAGCACGCGTGGAGAAGCGAACCCGCCATCGCGCGCGCGGCGTTGGCGTCATCGGCGATGTGGGCGGCGAATGCAGCCACAGTTTCACCGAGCGCCGATTGCACCGACGGGCGTTTGCACGCGTC
Organism: uncultured Alphaproteobacteria bacterium; assembly: GCA_937967725.1. Taxonomy (GTDB): domain Bacteria; phylum Pseudomonadota; class Alphaproteobacteria; order Caulobacterales; family Aquidulcibacteraceae; genus Vitreimonas. The sequence continues at coordinate 1,041 of CALBSY010000523.1, forward strand.
GGTGGCTAACCTGCAGACCATGCTGCATCGCACGTTGGAAGCGGAGCAGACGGAGCGCGCCTTGCGCCGTCTCATGCCAGACGAGCAACACTTCGCCGTCCACCCCGCGCTCGTGCCGCACGACGCGCTGTCAGACGAAGGCGCCGCGAATCACATGCGCATGAGCGCGGACGCCGGCGCAGTTGGCGTTGAGATCTTCGTGTACGGTCGAATATCGGGGGAGGCGCGCCAAGGCTTCCCTGCGCGCCAGACATTGGAGGCATGCCGCGCGCTTGCGCGCCGCCACGCGCTTGCGCCGGGGCGCACCGTCTTCGTACGCCAATCTCCCGGCGCCATCGATGCTGGCGCCTTCCACAACGACGTTGTTGCGGTGGCGCACGAGCATGTGCTGTTTCACCACGAGGACGCGTTCGCGGACAAAGCTAGCCTCTATGCAGAAATACGCGACAAGAGCGCTGGCTTGTTCGATCCGCTCTTTGTGGAAGTCCCGCGCGCGCAGGTCGGGCTGGATGATGCGGTTTCTTCCTATCTGTTCAACTCGCAACTCGTGCGTTTGCCGGGCCAGACCGCGCTTACCTTGATCGCGCCAACAGAGGTGCGTGAAAACAACCGTACCGCAAGCTACGTTGCGGAACTCATTGAGCAGTCCGGCGCGGCGATCGGGCGGATCGAATATGCGGACGTGCGCGAGAGCATGCGCAATGGCGGCGGCCCGGCGTGCTTGCGCCTTCGCATCGTGATGACGGAGGCGGAGCGCGCCGCGGCGGCAAGAGGCTTCTTCCTCGATGATGGGCTCGCCGCCAAACTCGAGACTTGGATCAACAAACACTACCGCGAAGAACTGGCGCCCAACGACCTTGGCGATCCTGCACTAGTAAGTGAGACCCAGCGCGCACTCGATGAACTCACGCGCATCTTGCCCCTTGGCGGCGATTTCTATCCGTTCCAACGCGCGTAAAACAAATCGGCAGCCGCGTCGCCGCGACTGCCGATTGCCTTCCTTAGCCCCTAGCGCGCAGCGCTAGTTCAAACTTTCGGGCCGCAGCCGGTAGCCGCCGTCGTCGGTTTCATCGAACAGCAGCTCGATCTGCGGATGGTCGACGGGTTCGCCGGTTTCGTCCGCAAGCAGGTTCTGCTCGGACACATAAGCCACGTAGTGGCTATCCGAGTTTTCGGCGAACACATGGTAGAAGGGCTGATCGCGGTCAGGACGGATGGGTTCGGTGATGGCGTCCAGCCATTCTTCGGTGTTGGAGAACTCCGAATCCACATCAAACACCACGCCCCGGAACGGGAACAGCCGGTGGCGGACCACTTGACCGATGGAGAATTTTGCTTCGCGCATCTTCTCCTCCTTCTAACCTCCTAATCTCTCGCTTTCGTAACGTAGGTGGGGGAAACGCCCGCAACAAGCGCTCGTGCCACGCACACGAATATGTGTGTCGTGGAGAGCGCGCTTTCGCCCGAAGCAGGCGAAATGCAGGCAAAACACCGGTTTCCAGGCGGCGGAAATTGGTTAGCATCACTGCTGAACAGGTATTTCGCGGGGCCGGCGTGGCCGTCTCCGCCAGGCGATTTGACATGGCAAGGGATGGGCGGACCGCCCCGCCGCGGAGCGGCGCAAGGTCCAGCTCGCGATCGCGTGCGCCGCTCTTTGCGGCGCTCGATCTCGGCACCAACAATTGTCGCATGCTCATGGCGGCATCCGACGGCGCTGGCGGATTGCGAGTCGTCGATGGCTTCTCACGCATCGTGCGGCTTGGCGAGGGACTCGCGCACACGGGCCGCCTGAGCGACAAGGCGATGGCGCGCGCCTATCAGGCGCTGGCCGCCTGTGCACAGCGCATCGAGGCGCGTGGACCCGTGGCTGTCGGATGCGTGGCCACCCAAGCTTGTCGCGCCGCCGCGAACGGCGAAACATTTCTCAATCGCATCCGCAGTGATCTCGGCCTCGATTTCCAAGTCATCACTCCGGAGGAGGAAGCACGGCTCTCGGTGCTAGGCTGCGCCAGCTTGTTGGATCCTAGCGTGGACCTTGCGCTGATCGTCGATATCGGCGGCGGATCGACCGAACTCTCGTGGGTGTCGCCGAAGGAAGTGCTGAGTGCAGGCCTCGATCCGCCTATCATTGCGTGGGGCTCTTCACCGGTTGGCGTAGTCACGCTGGCGGAAGAAGAGCAAGAGCCCGAACACAAGAAGGCGGCGTGGTTCGAGGCCGTGGTCGCGCGCCTCGCTACCTCAATCGAGGGCGTCGGCGGCGCAGGTCACTTGCGTGAGGCGTTTCTGCGCGGACGGGCGCACGTAATCGGCACGTCCGGTACTGTCACGAGCCTTGCCGGCGTCCACATGAATTTGCCGCGCTATCAGCGCGCCCGTGTCGACGGCTTTTGGTTCGATGTCACTGATTGCCGCGCGGTGATCGCCAGGCTGCTCGCTCAGAACCTTGAGGAGCGCGCCGCAAATCCATGCATTGGTAGGGATCGCGCCGATCTGGTTGTGCTTGGCGGCGCCATCTTGGACGCAGTGTTGCGCGTATGGCCCGCTCCTCGCATTCGCGTTGCTGATCGCGGCCTGCGCGAGGGCGTATTGATGCGGTTGATGGCGCAGCACGGGGCGCGGACGTGAGCGACAACGAAAAACGGCGCTGGCGAGGCAAGCTGCAAAGCGGTGACGGTCGCCAACTGACCGAGCGCGTAAAGAACAAGCGCGCTAAGGAGAGTTCGCGTCACTGGATAGAGCGGCAGCTCAACGATCCCTACGTCGCGCGCGCCAAGGCCGAAGGTTACCGCGCACGTGCGGCCTACAAACTGATTGAGCTCGACGAGAAGTTTCAGTTCCTGAACAAAGGTGCGCGTGTGATCGATCTGGGCGCCGCGCCAGGGGGGTGGGCGCAGGTCGCTGTGGCGCGCGGCTGTAAAGTTGTGGGCGTGGATTTGCTAGCGATCGAACCTCTGAGCGGCGCTACCTTCCTGCAGTTGGATTTCCTCGATCCGAAGGCGCCGGCAACTTTGATTAGTGCGTTGGGCGGACTGCCTGACATCGTGCTATCCGACATGGCGGCCAACACAACCGGTCATGCCAAGACCGATCAGATCCGCACCGGGGCGCTGGCGGAAGCTGCCGCTGATTTTGCGCTCGAACATCTTGCGCCGGGAGGAGCGTTCGTCACCAAGGCTTTTCAGGGCGGGCTCGACGGCGCGCTGCTTGCGCGGTTGAAACAAGGATTTACGGCCGTCAAACACGCCAAACCGCCGGCGAGCCGGGCGGAGAGCGCTGAGGTGTATGTTGTAGCGCAGGGCCGCAAGCCGCCGGCGTGACTGGACAAAGCCGGCTCGAATCTCTACCAGCCGTCCATGGAAATCCGTGAAGCTCTGACCTTTGACGACGTGCTCCTCGAACCGGGCCCGTCCGAGGTGTTGCCCGCCGACGTCTCCACCCAGACGCGCCTTACGCGCGGCATCGACCTCAATATTCCGCTCATTTCCGCGGCCATGGACACCGTCACGGAGGCGCGCCTCGCCATCGCCATGGCGCAGGCGGGCGGCTTAGGCGTCATTCACCGCAATATGACCCCGGAGGAACAGGCCGATCAGGTGCGGACGGTAAAGAAGTTCGAGTCTGGCATGGTGATCGATCCGATCACTATCCATCCAGACATGTCGATCGGTGAAGTGATCCTGATCAAGGAAACCCGCCGTATCTCCGGCTTTCCTGTCGTGGATCGTGAGAGCGGCAAACTGGTCGGCATTCTCACCAACCGCGACATGCGCTTCGCCGAGCCGAACGAGCGGGTCGCAGATGCGATGACAAAGGACCGACTTATCACCGCTCGCGAGGGTGTTGACGAAGGCGAAGCCAAGCGCCTGCTGCAGAAGCACCGCATCGAGCGGGTGATCGTTGTCGACGACGCAGGACGTGTCGCCGGGCTCATTACTATGAAGGACTTCGAGAAAGCCCAGGCGTTTCCCAATCGCGCCAAGGACGAGCAGGGCCGTCTGCGGGTTGGCGCTGCTTCAACGATTGGCGAGGCTGGCCATGAACGTTCGCTGGCGCTCATCGAAGCTGGCGCTGATGTCGTGGTGATCGACACCGCTCACGGGCACTCCAAGTCGGTGCTGGCCGCAGTGGATCGCATCAAACGCGCCTCCAACAAGACGCAGATCATTGCCGGCAATGTCGCCACAGCGGACGGCGCCAAAGCGTTGATCGACGCCGGCGCTGATGCGGTGAAAGTCGGCATCGGTCCGGGCTCGATCTGCACCACGCGTATCGTCGCCGGCGTCGGCGTGCCGCAACTCACCGCAGTGATGGACGCGGCAGGCGCAGCGCGCAAAGCCAACGTGCCAGTGATCGCCGACGGCGGCATCAAATTTTCGGGCGATTTGGCCAAGGCGATGGCTGGCGGTGCGGAAGTAGCGATGATCGGTTCTCTGCTGGCAGGCAGCGAAGAAGCCCCGGGCGACATCATCTTGTATCAAGGCCGGTCGTATAAGAGCTATCGCGGCATGGGTTCGCTTGGCGCGATGGCGCGCGGCTCCGCCGATCGCTACTTCCAAAAAGAAGTTACCGACCAGATGAAGCTCGTGCCGGAAGGCATCGAGGGACGTGTGCCATTCAAGGGGCCGGTGGCGAATATCATTCATCAATTGGTCGGCGGCTTGCGCGCGGCGATGGGGTACGTCGGCGCGCGCGACCTCAAAGAGATGCGTGAGAAAGCGCGGTTCGTGAAGATTTCCTCGGCTGGCTTGCGCGAAAGCCACGTGCACGATGTCTCAATTACGCGTGAGGCGCCCAACTATCCGCTCGGGAGTTAGGCTGTCGCCTTCGTTTTTGTGGGGTTCCTCCCATGCGTCCAGGTGCGCGCCAGCAAGCCGCGATCGAAATTCTCGCCACGCTCGAAAACCAGCGAAGGCCCGCCGCCGATGCGGTTAAGGACTGGATGCTGTCGCACCGCTTCGCCGGCTCGAAAGACCGCGCAGAGATTGGCGACCTCGTCTTCGGCGCTTTGCGCTGGAAGCAATCGAGCGCCTGGCGCATGGGCGCCGATGATCCGCGCGCCTGGGTTTGGGGTGCGTTGCGCTGGGGCTTCGGCTGGACGCCTGAAGCGATCGAACAGAGCTGCTACAACGATCCGCACGCGCCGGCGCCGCCGACGGAAACCGAACGCGCGGCGCTGGCGGGTGACAATATCGCTGCAGCGCCGGCGTGGGTGCGCGGCGACTATCCCGCATGGCTCGACGGTTCCGTCACGCGCGCGTTTGGCGCCCTCCGAGCCGACGAAAGCGCCGCGCTCGCCGCACCGGCGCGGCCCGAGCCGGCGCCGCTCGACTTGCGCGCCAATAGGTTGAAGGCGACGCGCGAGAAGCTGATCGCGGCGCTATCGGAATCGCCGAAGCTCAACGAAGCGCCGCAGCCTACGCCGCATGCGCCTGACGGCGTGCGCATTCCTTGGGCGCAGGGGCGCACGTTTCCGTGGGCGAGCGAGCAGAGTTTTCTCAAAGGCTGGTTCGAAGTGCAGGACGAGGGCAGCCAACTCGCGGCGCTGTTCGCTGGCGCCGAGCCCGGCATGCAGGTGGCGGATGTCTGCGCCGGCGGCGGCGGTAAGACGCTGGCGTTGGCGGCGTCGATGCAAGGCAAGGGACAGATCTACGCCTACGATGTCGATGGACGCAGGCTGGCGCCGCTGAAAGCACGCGCCGATCGCGCTGGCGCGCACAACATCCAGATTCGCACGCCAATGCGCACGAAGGATGCGCTGGAGGATCTGCATGGCAAGATGGATGTCGTGCTGGTGGATGCGCCGTGTACGGGCTCGGGGACGTGGCGGCGCAATCCAGACTCGAAGTGGCGGCTGCGTCCCAACGCGCTGGAGGCGCGCAAGCGCGAGCAATCTGAGGCGCTTGAGTTGGCCGCGCCTCTGGTCAAACCCGGCGGCAAACTCATCTACGTTACGTGCTCGGTGCTGCCGGAAGAGAACGAGAGCCGGGTGGCCGATTTCCTTTGGGCGAACGAAGCTTTCAAGCCGGCGCCGTTGCCGGAGGTGAACTTCCCTGCATACCCACATGTCTCGTTGCGTACACATGCAGCCGAAAGTGAACTCCGCGCCCTCCCGCCGGCGGCGATCCAGATGACGCCGCGCCTCACAGGCTGCGACGGCTTCTTCGTCGGCGCGCTTCAGCGTGCGGCCTAGACGCTGATATCGACGCGTTCGCCCGGCTCGCTGCATGCGGCGTTGTAGGCGGCTTGGTCCTCGGCGCGATGCTGCTCGCGGCTGCTTTCGCGCGGCGGCGCTTCGCGTTTGCGCGTGGGTTCCGCGGCGCGCTTTCTGTCGGCGAGGGCGGCGGGATCGACGCGCAGCTTGGCCTGCACCATCTCGCTGTGCGTGACGGCGCCGCCATAATTGACGGCCGCGCTCTCGCCGCCTTTCTCCGGGCGCGCCTGCGCGCCAGGGTGTTGGGGCGCATAAGCGCCTTCTATGCCTGAAATCCCGGCCATCGGGCCATCCTGGCACATCGCGCTTAGCGTTCGGTTCAGATGTGTTGCTAATTGCTGGTAAGCATGTTGGCGCGGGGGCGCATGAATCGGGACATAGCCATTGCCGGTTGCGGGGTCGCGGGACTGGCGTGCGCTGCGCTGCTGCGGGCGCACGGTGCGCGCGTCACCGTGTTCGACAAGCTCGAGACGCCGCGGCCGCTTGGGTCGGGGCTGATCCTGCAGCCGGTCGGCCTCGCGGTGCTCGACGAGATCGGCGCCGGAGCGGCCATGCGCGAGCTTGGCGCGCCGGTGGCACGGCTGTTCGGCAAGAGCGGCGAACGGGTCGTGCTCGACGTGCGCTATGCGGCGCTGGGGCCCGAGGCGCGCGGACTTTCGGTGCATCGCGGCGCGCTGTTTCATCTGCTGTACGAGGCGGCGCGGGCGGCGGGCGGCGAGATTGAATCGGGGCGCGATGTCGTCGGCGCCGGCGACGGGCGGCTGCGCTTCGCCGATGGCGGCGAGAGCGCGCGCTTCGATCTGGTGATCGATGCGCTGGGCATGCGCTCGCCGCTGTCGCGGGCGCCGCCGCAGAATCTGCCATATGGCGCGCTGTGGGCGAGCCTCGATTGGGTGGGGCCGTTCGATCGGGCGGCGCTGGAGCAGCGCTACGAAGCGGCGCGCAAAATGGTGGGCGTGCTGCCGATCGGGCGCCTGCCCGGCGCAACGCAACAGCAGGCGGCGTTCTTTTGGAGCCTGAAGCACGAAGAGCGCGATGCGTGGCGCGCGCGCAGCCTCGAGGGGTGGAAGGACGACGTGCGCGCGCTGTGGCCGGAGACCGCGCTGCTGCTGGCGCAGATCGCATCGCACGACGATCTGGTGTTCGCGGCCTATGCGCACCGCACGCTGGCCGATCCGGTGTCGCGCCACTGCGTGCATGTCGGCGATTCCTGGCATTGCACCAGCCCGCAGCTTGGGCAGGGCGCGAACATGGCGCTCTTGGATGCGCTGGCGTTGGCGCGCGCGCTGGAGCGGCAGAGCGATCTGGCGACGGCGTTGGGCGAATATGCGCGCCTGCGGCTTTGGCACATCCGGCTCTATC
>CALBSY010000524.1 GCA_937967725.1 uncultured Alphaproteobacteria bacterium
GGCGCGATTGGAAGGCGCACGACGCCATCGTCGCGACGCTGCAGCGTTTGGAAAACGACGAAACCCTGCTGGTGCAATCAGGAAAGCCGGTCGGCGTGTTCAAGACGCACGACGATGCGCCGCGCGTGCTGATCGCCAACTCCAATCTGGTGCCGCGCTGGGCCAATTGGGAGCATTTCGACGAGCTCGATCGCAAGGGCCTGATGATGTACGGCCAGATGACGGCCGGCTCGTGGATCTATATCGGCACGCAAGGCATCGTGCAGGGCACGTACGAAACGTTTGCCGAGATGGGGCGCAAGCATTTCGGCGGCGACTGGTCGGGCAAGTGGATTCTCACGGCTGGGCTGGGCGGCATGGGCGGCGCGCAGCCGTTGGCGGCTGTCATGGCTGGCGCTTGTTGCCTCGCCATCGAATGCCAAAGCGACCGTATCGAGAAGCGGCTGCAGACGCGCTATCTCGATAAGCGCGCCGACACGCTCGACGAAGCGCTGAAGCTCATCAACGACGCCTGCGCCAGGAAGGAAGCGATCTCCGTCGGCTTGCTCGGCAACGCCGCAGAGATCCTTCCCGAAATGGTCAAGCGCGGCATCCGCCCGGACGCGGTGACGGACCAAACCTCCGCGCACGATCTCGTCAACGGTTATTTGCCCGCGGGCTGGAGCGTCGAGCGCTGGGAAAAGACGCGCGTGCAAAATCCGGAAGCTGTGCGTGAAGCCGCGCGCGCCTCCATCGCCGTGCATGTGAAGGCCATGCTCGACTATCACAAGATGGGCGTGCCCGTGGTCGATTACGGCAACAACATCCGCCAGGTGGCCAAGGACGATGGCGTGGAGGACGCGTTCGCTTATCCCGGTTTCGTGCCGGCCTATGTGCGTCCGCTGTTCTGCCGCGGCGTCGGCCCGTTCCGCTGGGCTTCGCTCACCGGCAATCCCGACGACATCGCCAAGACCGACGCCAAGGTGAAAGAGCTCATCCCCGACGATGCGCATCTGCATCGCTGGCTCGACATGGCCAAGCAGCGCATTGCGTTTCAGGGCTTGCCGGCGCGCATCTGCTGGGTTGGCCTGGGCCAACGCCATCGCCTCGGCCTTGCCTTCAACGAGATGGTGGCGAAGGGCGAGATCGGGCCTGTCGTGATCGGCCGCGATCATCTGGATTCAGGTTCGGTCGCCTCGCCGAACCGCGAAACCGAAAAAATGCGCGACGGCAGCGACGCGGTGTCCGACTGGCCGCTGCTCAACGCGCTCTTGAACACCGCCAGCGGCGCCACCTGGGTGTCGCTGCATCATGGCGGCGGCGTCGGCATGGGCTATTCGCAGCATTCCGGCGTCGTCATCGTTTGCGACGGCAGCGAAGCGGCATCCAAGCGCATCGCGCGCGTGCTCTGGAACGATCCAGGCACCGGCGTCATGCGCCACGCCGACGCCGGCTACGACGAAGCGATCCAGTGCGCGAAAGAGCAGGGGCTCGATCTGCCCTCGCTGAGTTAGCCGTCCATCGCCAGCAGAATGCCGCCGACGATCAGCACTTGTGCAGCCGCGTAGGTCCACCACACCACATGTGTTGTAATGCGCCTGACCGGCGCGTCGGGAGGCAGACGAAAGAGCTCCGTCGCCAGCACGAAGTCGCTCACCAGGAAACTAGCCGCGCCCAGCATGGCCGGCCAGCCGCGCCAATCGATCCACATCGCCATGCACGCCATGCCGGTGATGGCGATCGCGTAGGGCACGACGCCCAGCGCCATCCAGCCGAGCTTTGGCGCCATCCAAACCAAGAACCCAAGCGCCGTCGCCACGATGAGCGCCATCGCGGCATAGCGCGGCCACAGCGGCGAAAGATCGCCGGCGAATATCCAGCCGAAGAAGAAAATCACAAGATACGCAAGCTGCGCGATCAGGAAGCTCAGGATGCCGAACGGCAGAATCCATTTCTTGTCGAAGGCAAGAAAGAAATCCCCCGCCGCGGATGCGACAAGGGCGATGATGAGCAGGGGATGCACGCCTACGAGCACGAACGCCGCGGCGAACGCGCCCATAAATGCTGTCTTGATGACGGCGCGCAGCCATGTCGGAGGCCGCTGCAGGAAGAGCAGTCCGTAGATCAAAGCAGCCGCGGCGCCGGCTGCAATGAGCACCCAAAACGCCGGACCCAACGTCATCCCCATTTTAAGCCCTTCGATTTCGCCGCCGTTCAGGTCACTGTGTTACAGCAAAGACGGGGATGGGGGGAAAGATCATGGGGTCGAAACTCTGGCGGCTAAAATCGCTCACCGCGGCGTCGGTAGCCGCGCTGCTTGCGGCGTGCGCCACTCCGCCCCCAACGCCAGAGGAAATGGAGGCGCGGGCCTGGCGCGCAGCCACATCGCAAGACAATCCGTTCGCATATGATGAGTATCTTCGGCT
>CALBSY010000525.1 GCA_937967725.1 uncultured Alphaproteobacteria bacterium
CATGGCGTGACGCGGAGTGCGGCTACCAGGCGTCGCGCTATGCCGGAGGCTCTCTCGCGCGCGTTCTCGCGGCAAGCTGCGTCGCAGAACTCAACGCCGATCGAGCGATCGCCTTGACCTATCTGGAGCGTAACGAGGCGATGTGACGCCGCCGTTACGGCCGCTCTGGCGTGAGTGAGCCGAGTAGCGTAGCGCTGTCGCCCTGCATAGCGACGCATGCGTTGCTCTCGCCGCCATCTGGGAAACAGAATAGCGGCCCCTGCGCGCCGCGCGCGCCTTCGTATTGGTTGCGAGTAACGCCATTGGCAGGTTGGAAGTGGGGTGGACGCTCGGCGCCCGCCGGCCAGGCCGGCAGCGTGTCCGCCGTCGGCGGCTGCGCCGTGTTTACCGTCCAGGCCTCGAGTTCGGTGCGTAGCGCTGTCTGATTGCTATTGGGATTGAACGCCAGCGGCACTTGCGCTGTGGGATAATCCTGCTCGAACAGCATGGCGCCATCGCGCCCGGTGATCCGCATGGTGGCGACAGCCTCGCGGCACGAAGCGCCTTCGGCCTCGGCCTCGATCACGTAATAATTGCTGCCGACCGCAGACCAATCCCGCGAAAATTCTGCAAAGCAACCAGCTTGCGACCGCACCGGCGGCAGTTCGGCAGTGGCTGCGCCGTTGCTATCCCGCTCGGGCGGCGAGCACGCCGCTAGGGCGAGCATCACCATTGCAAGCATCGTCCGTTGCATCATTCGGCTTCCTCGACGTCACGTTCAAAATAGAGTCCGGCCCCGCCGGCCACAGGCTCCCAGAACACACACACTTCGCGCGCCGTTCCCGAGGCGTGGCACAGCATGGGCAAGTCCCGCGCACGGATGTCGTCATAAGTGAGACGCCCAAGCGTGGTTTGTCCTGGCGCAAGCCTTTCCCACTCTGGCGCCGATTGTGTGGTCGATACCGAAGGCTGACCCCAGCGCGTCAGGAAGTCGCGCATGTGGTCGTCGTCGCTTTGCACGAAAGCTTCGCCGAACGCGCGCGCGAGCGGCGTGCTCCACGACCAGACGGGATAACCTTCAGCGTCATGGATGGCGTAGAGCGCGATGGCGCGATCGCAGGATTCGCCAAACGCGTGCGTTGTGATGCGCTCTTGGGCGTCAGGCGCTGTGAACGCGACATCTTGGGTCACCGTGATGTCGCAACGTCCGCCTTGCGGCGCGCAGGCGGCGATCGCCGCGCAAAGCACGAAGATAATAAATCTCACGGGCCGAAGGCCACGATCATGGTTGGCGCGTGCGAGGCAGGATCGACGATCAAGCACTGGCTGGCTTCCGCCGCCGCGGCGTAGCAAATCATCGGCAGATTGCGTTGGCGGAGCATTTCATAGGTCTCGCGTTCGAACGGCGGCGCGTAGGTAAATGTCGTGGCACTCTCTGTCAGACTCGCAGATTAGGCGCGCCATTCGGGCAGATCGCACGATCGGCTTTCAGTGACATCGGCCCAGCTGGTGAGAAACTCGTCCATCTGCTCTTGGGTGACCGCCGGCGCACCATCCGGCGGCAAACCGCCGGCGGTACGGTCGTAATAGGTCGAAGCGAATGCCCACAGGGCGTCACCCTGTGCGTTGCGGGCGACGAACGTC
>CALBSY010000526.1 GCA_937967725.1 uncultured Alphaproteobacteria bacterium
GTAAACGCCGTGCTGACGTTCACGGTCGCGCCGATCGCCTCAGGGGCGAAAATGACGCTCACCTATCGCGTTTCCGGCGATCCCGAGCTTGGCCTGGACCAGATGGCGCCCCCGGTCGATATGGTACTCATGGAACAGTTCCAGCGTCTGGCGCGATATACCGCCTCGGGGTCCCCCGATTAACTGGAGCTGTTCATCGCCGGCTCAGGCTGGCGGTACGATTTTCCGTACGGATCGGGCGCTCGACCTGCCGCCCGGATATGGAGGGTTTTGATGATCCGCAAATTTTTGATCGCGTTGGCGTCGGTGGCGTTCATCGCCAGCTGCACCAACGTCGATCCAGTCACCGGCGAACGCACCCGCAATAACACCGGCACCGGCGCCATCGTCGGCGCGCTCGCCGGCGCGGCGGCCGGCACCCTGGCCGGCGGCGACGATCGCCGCAACGCGCTCATTGGCGCGGGCATCGGCGCGCTCGCGGGCGCGGCCATCGGCAATTACATGGACCGCACCTATCAGAACCTTCGCGAACGGCTTGCCGGCACCGGCGTTGGCGTGACGCGCGTCAACCAGCAGCAGATTTTGTTGAACTTCCCGGCGGACCTTACCTTCGATTTCGATCGTGACGCGGTGAAGAGCCAGTTCGTCCCCACCCTGCGCGATGTCGGCGGCGTGCTGCGCGATTACGAGCAAACCACGGTTGACGTATACGGCCACGCCGACTCGGTCGGTTCGGACGCGTACAACCAGCAACTGTCCGAGCGCCGTGCGATGAATGTAGCGTCGGTGCTGATCCAAGGCGGCGTGATCCGCCAGCGCATCATCGCCGAAGGCTTTGGCGAGAGCCGTCCGATCGCGTCCAACGCGACCGACGACGGACGCGCGCGCAACCGCCGCGTGGAAGTCTACATCAGCGCGTTCACGGGCTGATGAGCTTGAACTGACGAAGACGCCGCCGCGCTCTCGAGTGCGGCGGCGTTTTCACATCCGGAGCAATCCCATGCGTGTGCTAATTGTCGCCGCCGCACTTGCCGCCTGCGCCGAGCCCGCCCCTCCGCCAGCTCCGGCCAGCGAGACACAGACGCCGACGCCAACAGCCACTGCGTCCGCAGAAAGCGCGCTGGCGGAGCTGCCGAACTGGGAAAATGCCCGTGAAGCGGGCGTCGACTTTCGCGCTATCGGGCAGGAGCCGGGCTGGATACTCGACATCTACCACCTGGACCGAATGACGCTGTTGTGGGATTACGGCGAGAACCGTATCGAACTGCCGCGCGGCGAGCCGAGCTATCCGCAAGAAGGACTCACGCGCTACGAGGCGCAAGGCGGCGGCCACACGCTTGTGGTCAGCATCCGCCGCTATCCGTGCCAGGATGCGATGAGCGGCGAGGCATATCCGACCGCCGTCGAAGTCACGATTGATGGCCGCGCGCTTGAGGGCTGCGGCAGGAGCGTGTGATGCGTAGCGCTTGGGTCGCTGTAACGCTGCTGGCGGCCTGCGCGTCCGCTCCGCGCGAAGAACCGCCTGCCCCGCCATTACCGGAGCGCGCCGGCGTCGACACGGTCGTCGCCGCACGCGCTGAAGGCGTCGACTTCCGCGCCGTTGGCGCTGCCTTCATACTCAACATCTACCGCGAGGAGCGCATCACGCTGGCATGGGGCGATCAGAACTTCAGCTTCCCCAAGCCCGAACCAATCCTGCCGCGCTGGAACGGCGAGATTTATGAGACGAGCGACGGCCGATATGCGTTGCGCGTGGAAATACGCCGCGCTTCCTGCGCGGGCGCCGACGGCGATACTTGGCCCGCCCGCGTGACCGTCATCCTCGACGACGAAATGCTTGAGGGCTGCGGGCGCTCGTTCTAGCGGCTGCGGCGTTTCGCGTTGCGGCCGCGTGGCGGGCCGCTGTTGGACCACACTTCGTTGCCCTTACGGTCGCGCCGATCGCCCGTGTCGCGCGCGTGCGAAGGCTTGCGCCCTTGCTTGGCGTGGGCGCGCTCATGCGTCTCGGAGCCGTGATGCTTCTTCGGTATGCGCTTGCGCTGCGGCTGACCGTCGCGGCCCGACGGACCTTTTGGACGGGCGGGACGCTCATCGGCCCTCGGCGCGGCGAGCGACAGATCCGTCTCCATCACCGGCACCGCTTGCTTGGTGAGCCGTTCGATGTCGCGCAGGTAGGCGCGCTCGTCCGGTGCACAGAAGGATATGGCGTGGCCGCCATTGCCGGCGCGCGCAGTGCGGCCGATGCGATGGACATACTGCTCTGGCACGTTGGGCAGATCGAAATTGATGACGTGGCTGACGTCATCGACATCGATGCCGCGCGCGGCGATCTCGGTGGCGACAAGGATGCGCGCCTTGCCCTTCTTGAACGCATCGAGCGCGCGGGTACGCTGACCCTGGCTCTTATTGCCGTGGATAGCGTCGGCGGCGAATCCGGCCGACGCGAGCTTGCGCACGACGCGGTCGGCGCCGTGCTTGGTGCGCGCGAACACCAGCGCGCGGCTGATGGTTTCGTCGGCCAGCAAGGCGTGCAGCAAATCCTGCTTCTTGTTCTGATCGACGTGGATCACCGCCTGCTCCACCCGCTCGGCGGTCGAAGACACTGGCGTCACCGCCACCCGCTCGGGGTTGGTGAGAAACTGCGCCGCCAGTTCGGCGATCGGCGGCGGCATGGTCGCGGAAAAGAACAGAGACTGACGGTGCTTGGGCACA
>CALBSY010000527.1 GCA_937967725.1 uncultured Alphaproteobacteria bacterium
TACGATATCGACCGCCTCGCGGCACACCTTCAGCGTTGAGTACCAAATTTCGTCCGCATCGTGCTCAACCCAGCCTGGTTGCGGGTAGTGCTGCGTCAGCTCGATCTGCGCGCTCGCGCGCGGATTGAACTCAAGATCGAAGGCAATCGCGCGCGTCGACGTCGTGCCTTGGTCGATGGCGAGGATGTGCGTGCTCATGGGCGAGCAGCAAAAGGCGGGGAGGCGCCGAGGTCAACCGCGACCCTTCCGAAGACCGCGGGTCGAGCGGGGGATAGTCTCCGGGCGGCGCCTCCCCTGTGCGTGGCGGGCTATTTGCCCGCCTCCGCAGTCTCGAGCGCAGCGCGGAACGCCGCCGACGCGGTGCGCACCCGCACCATCGCGGTCTCCAGCTCCTCGGCGGTAGCAGTGCGGCCCGCGGCGGCCATCGCCTCCACTTCCGCGCGAACGGCCCCGAGTTTCTGCGCGAGGTCGTCAAGATTGCCAGCCACGGCTCCGCCCGCAGCGAGCACCTTCGCCGCGATGTCGAGGAATTCGGCGGCGCGCTCGCGGCTGTCGGCGGGCACCAGCGGCAAGAATGCCGAGAGCGCCGCCAGCAAGAGCTGCAACTGCAGCATCAGGTTGAGCATGACTCTTCTCCTCAGCCGCGCCGTGCGCGAACAAGATCTTCAAGTTCGCTGATTGGCCCTTGCGCCGCTTCAATAGCGTCGCTCAGCCGCCGCGCAGCAATGGTCATCGCGGTCGCTGCTCGTTCCAGCGCGGGCTGGCTTTCACCCGATGCCGCCTCAACGTCGGCGCGTGCGCTGACATAGGCCACAACGGCGATCTGGAGCGTCTCGGCCGACGGCGTCGCGACACGTTCAGCCCGACCTAACGCGCGTTTGAATGCGAGCGGCGCGGCGGGATCGCTCACAATGTCGGTCGCTTCCTCAATGACGGCGGCATAAGCGTGAAGTAGCGCATAGGCGCGCTGATCGAGCGTACGCGCGGCGGCGACTGGGTTCTCAATGCGAGTTTCACCGATCTGCAACGCAGCGCAGGCAGGTGTTGCGGCTAGCGCGCAGGCGAGCGCAAGCGCGCGCAAAGGATGGCGCATCGTTCTGCTCCTAGACAATGGGGCCGCGGGCGCGGGCGCGGCCGACGGCGACGCCGATCAGGCCAAAGGTGACAACAAGGTCTATGAAGGCGCCGGCCAGTTCTTGCGCGACGCCTTCGGGCAGCACGATTCCGACGCGCTGCGCCGCCGCGGCGATGGCGATGGCCGCGGCGCTTTTCAACGTCAACGACTGAATCGCGGATTTCTCGATTGGGGTTGTGCTCATGGGCTCCTCGTTGGTGCCGAGAAGCTTAAGCCCGGTCCGTGCCCGGTCGGGTTGATTGCCGAGAGGCGCCCGCTTTCAAACGCGCAAGTGCTTGGCGCGGATACAATCTCGGGTCCGAGAATGCGCGCTCTTTGGAGGGATAGCTAGCCGCACAATCCCCGCTTCGCCGCGTCGTACTCGCGTTTAAGGCGTGCCACCAGATCTGCCGCGGGCACGACTTCATGCACGGCGCCAACGCCCTGGCCCGCCCCCCAAATGTCTTTCCACGCCTTCGCCTTCGACGACCCGCCGGCGAAGTTCATCTTGCTCGGGTCACTTTCGGGCAACGCATCCGGGTCAAGTCCGGCGCTGCGCACCGAGCCTTTTAGATAATTGCCGAGCACGCCAGTGAAGAGGTTGGTGTCACCCATGTCGCCCGCCGCTGAATCGACGATCATCTGTTTGTACGCATCGGGCGCATTGCCCTCCTTCGTCGCGATGAAGGCGGAGCCGATGTAAGCAAGGTCGGCGCCCATGGCTTGCGCGGCCAACACGCCTTTACCCGTCGCGATGGCGCCGGACAGCAGAAGCGGGCCGTCAAAGAATTCGCGAATCTCGTGGATCAGTGCAAAGGGTGAATGCCCGCCAGCGTGGCCGCCAGCGCCGGCGCAGACGGCGATCAGGCCATCGGCGCCTTTCTCGAGCGCCTTCTTGGCGAAAGTAATGTTGATGATGTCGTGCAAAACGATGCCGCCATAGGAGTGGATCGCTTCGTTGACTTCGGGGCGAGCGCCGAGAGAGGTGATGACGATCGGCACCTTGTGCTTCACGCATGCCGCGACATCCGCTTCCAGACGTTCATTGGTCTTGTGCACGATTTGATTGACGGCGAACGGTGCGGCCGGCGCCTCCGGATGAGCATCATCCCACGCCGCCAACTCGTCCTTGATGCGATGCAGCCAATCGTCCAGCAGCGGCTGCGGGCGTGCGTTCAGCGCCGGAAACGCCCCGACGATGCCGGAGGTGCATTGCGCGATCACCAGCTCGGGGTTGGAGACAATGAATTGCGGCGCCCCTACGACCGGTAGGCGCAACTTGTCGAACACGGGCGGCAGGGCCATCATTCTCTCCTGGTTGCCATGACGCCTACATTGCGGCGACAAGCGCGTCGACGCTGACATGGCGTCAAGCGGAGCGGAAATGTCTGAACCGGGCTTGCATCTGGGCGAAGTCGCCGACGAAGCCGACTGGCGCGCGCTGGTAGAGCAAGGGCTGCGGGGCGCGCCATGGGCACGGCTGATCGGCAAGACTAGCGACGGCATCCCGATCGAGCCGCTTTATCGTGAGCCGGACATGCATACCGCAACGGACGTGTCGGGCTTTCCCGGCGCGGCGCCGTTCATACGCGGAGCGCCCAGCGGCGCATGGCGGATTCGGCAAGCGTACGAACACCCCGATCCGGTCCACACGAACGATCAGATACTTGCGGACTTGCGAGGCGGCGTTAGCGCAGTCGAGCTCGTAATCGACGCTCGTGGCCGACGCGGCGTGGCCATCCAAAACGCCGCCGATCTGGATCGTGTATTGGCCGACATTATCCTTGAAGTCGCGCCGGTGTCGCTGGACGGCGCCGATCTCGCTGCAGCGACCATGCTTGAAGCCAAACTCAAGGGAGTTGCAGCAGCCGGGACTGCGTTCAATCTCGATCCCATTGGTCAATTCATGCGTACCGGCGACTTTTCCGCCTCTAACTTAGCCGACGCCTCCGCGTTCGGCGCTCGTCTCCTCGGCGTCATGCCTGCAGCAACCAGCCTTCGGGTCGACGCGCGGCCGGTGCACGAGGCCGGCGGCACCGAAGCTCAAGAAATCGCTACGGCGCTGACGGCGGGAATCGCGTACCTCCGCGCGCTTACCGAAGATGACGGCCTTGACCCGCAGCATGCCGGCGCTGCGCTGAACTTCGCGATGGCTGCCGGCCCGGATGTCCTGATCGAAACTGCGAAGCTGCGCGCGCTCCGCTTGTGTTGGGCGCGGGTCCTGGAGGCGTGCGGCGTCGCGCCAGAGCATCGCGCCGCGCATATTCACGCCTTCACGTCACGGCGCATGATGACCCGATACGATGCGTGGACGAACATCTTGCGCGTCACCACGGCGGCGTTCGCCGCCGCTATTGGCGGCGCGGATGACATCACCACCTATCCGTTTACCGACGCGCTCGGTCTGCCGACGCCGTTCGCGCGGCGCGTGGCGCGCAATACACAGCACGTGCTCCTTGAGGAGTGCCGCTTGGATCACGTCGCCGATCCCGCGGGCGGCGCCTGGTTCGTGGAGAACATGACAAGACAGCTGGCGGAGAAATCCTGGGCGCTTATGCAGGAAATCGAAGCCAAAGGCGGCATCATCGCCTCGCTCCATGCGGGCCACCTCCAGGCGCTCGTGGCGGAAGCACGCGCCTCGCGCCGGATGCTCATCGCGACGCGCCGCGAGACCATCACCGGCGTCACCGACTATCCGCTGCTCGACGCGAAGGCGCAGAGCATCGAGAGCGCGGGTCGCAGCTCGCGCTACGAGAATGGACTTCAGCCAATCCGTTGGGCTGAGCCGTTCGAAGTGTTGCGCGATCGCGCCGAGGCGCTGTCGCCTTGCCCCTCCGTGTCCTTCGCCAATCTAGCGACCCTAGCTGAGTTCGGCCCACGCGCTTCATGGGCGCGCAACCTTCTAGCAGCGGGCGGTGTCGGCGCGATAGGACCTGAAGACGAGCATCCGGGCATGGAAGCGCTGATCGACGCGTTCCGGACTGCAAAAGCGCGCGTCGCGCTTATCGCCGGCGCCGACGCCGGCTACGCCGAACATGCGGAAAATTGTGCGCAACGACTAAAAGCGGCGGGCGCCGATTGGGTCGTGCTCGCCGGCAAGCAGGGCGACAGCCAAGCAAAGCTACGCGCCGCGGGCGTGGACCAGTTCGTGCTCGTCGGTGTGGATGCGCTGAAGGAAATTGACACGCTGCACGCGGCGCTGGGGATTGAGGAATGACGAATGTCACGACGATGAGCGCTCACGACGTACGCGCAGCGATCGAGACGATCGAGACCTCATATTCCTACGAGTCGGACCGCTGGATGCCTTCCTACCAAGCGCTGTGCACGCTTGAGCATGAAATGCGGGCGCAGCTGAAGCCTTACGCCTGGATCAGCGCGCTGTTCTTATTGCTAGGAGTCGTCACCTTCCTTGCCCTCATCGGGCTGCTTTCCTCAAATTTTTACCGGCTTGTCGGCGATCTCGTCTTCGTCGATTATTCACTGTTCAACGTCGCGCTCTATTTGGGCTTTACGATCGCCCCGGGGGCGATCATCTGGCTTGGCCCTTGGCTCACGCTTCGAGTGGCCGCCCGCCAGCACCCGCTTCTCGTCTTCAAGCCGCGCGTCGAAGCTGCGATTAGTCGTTACCAACCGCCTCCGTCCACTTCAGGGATTAATCTCGAAAGCAACAAATGACCTTTCCTGATTTTTCCAAACTCGCGCTCGACGCGGAGGTTGTGAACACTGCGCCGTCAAGTGGCGACGATTGGCTGACGCCCGAAGGCATCGCGGTGAAGAGCGCCTACACCGCCAAAGATCGCGAAGGCCTCGATTTTGTTGATGGCTTCCCCGGCATGCCGCCGTTCGGACGCGGACCCTACGCGACCATGTACGTGCAGAGGCCGTGGACGATCCGCCAATATGCGGGTTTCTCGACGGCGGAAGATTCCAACGCATTCTATCGCCGCAATCTCGCCCACGGCCAGCGCGGGCTCTCCATCGCCTTCGACCTCGCCACGCACCGCGGCTACGATTCCGATCATCCGCGCGTTGTCGGCGATGTCGGCATGGCAGGCGTCGCCATCGATTCCATCTACGACATGCGCACGCTGTTCTCGGGCATCCCGCTCGACCAGATGAGCGTCTCCATGACCATGAACGGCGCGGTGTTGCCGATCATGGCGCTCTACATCGTCGCGGCGGAAGAGCAGAACGTGCCGCACGCCAGACTCTCCGGCACGATCCAGAACGATATCCTCAAAGAATTTATGGTGCGGAACACATTCATTTATCCGCCCAAGCCGTCGATGCGCATCGTCTCCGACATCTTCGCCTACACCGCAGCCGAGATGCCGAAGTTCAACTCGATCTCGATCAGCGGCTATCACATGCAGGAAGCAGGCGCGACGGCGGACCTCGAGCTTGGCTACACGCTGGCCGATGGCGTGGAATACGCGCGCGCCGGCATCGCCGCCGCGCTCGACATCGACGCGTTTGCGCCGCGCCTCTCCTTCTTCTGGGCCATCGGCATGAACCCGTTCATGGAGATCGCCAAGCTGCGCGCGGGCCGTTTGCTCTGGACCAAGCTGATGCGCCAGTTCGCGCCGAAGGATGACAAGTCTTTGGCGCTGCGCACGCATTGCCAGACCAGCGGCTGGAGCCTCACGGCGCAGGATGTCTACAACAACGCCGTACGCACCTGCGTCGAGGCGATGGCGGCCGTTTACGGCGGCACGCAATCGCTGCACACCAATTCGCTCGACGAAGCACTGGCGCTGCCGACCGATTTTTCCGCCCGCATCGCCCGCAACACGCAGATTTTGCTGCAGAGCGAGGCCGGCGTCACGCGTCCGGCCGATCCTTGGGGCGGCGCCTATTATATCGAACGCCTCACGGCCGATCTTGCCGCCAGAGCTTGGGCGCACATCGAGGAAGTCGAAAAGCTCGGCGGCATGGCGCAGGCGATCGATCAGGGCTTGCCCAAAGCCCGTATCGAAGAAGCCGCCGCGCGCACGCAGGCGCGCATCGATACCGGCCATCAGACCATTGTCGGCGTCAACAAGTTCAAGCTCGATCAAGAAGAAGACGTGCCGGTGCTGAAGGTCGACAACGCCAAGGTGCGGACAATGCAGCTGGAGAAGCTGAAGCGGCTAAAGGCGGAGCGCAAGCAGGTCGAGGTCGACGCGGCGCTGGAAGCGCTGGAGGCGGGCGCGCGCGCAAACGGCAATTTACTCGACCTCTCCGTGAAGGCCGCGCGCGCGAAAGCGACGGTAGGCGAGATGTCGTCGGCGCTGGAGCGGGCTTTCAACCGCCACCAGCCGCCGATCCGGCTCGTCACGGGCGTATTCTCGCGCGAGGCCGGCGCTAACGCGGCGGTGGAACGCGCGCGTCAAAGCGTGGAGGCATTTAAGGAAGCGGCAGGCGTGCGGCCGAAGATCCTGGTCGCGAAGATGGGCCAGGACGGCCACGACCGGGGCCAGAAAGTGGTCGCCTCCGCGTTCTCCGATCTCGCTTTCGAAGGGGAGGTCGGCCCGCTGTGCGCCGCGCCGGAGGAAGTGGCCGATCAGGCGAACGAGAAAGACGTGCACATTGTAGGCGTGTCGTCGCTGGCCGCAGGCCATTTGACGCTGACGCCGGCGCTGCGCGCGGCGCTCGAGGCGCGCGGGCGCGGCGACATCATGATCGTCGTTGGCGGGGTAGTCCCGCCTGAGGATGTCGCCACGCTGAAGAAGATGGGCGCGGCAGCAGTGTATCCGCCGGGCGGCGCCATCGCCGATATCGCGCAGGATTTACTCAGCGCGCTCAATCAGAAGCTCGGTTACGCGCAACCCGCGCGTCGGGATTGAATGTGCTGTCAAGCTTGACGCCGCGCTGGACGATCCCAGATTCAATGCAAGAGAAACCGAAACGGAGGTCGTCATGCTCTCCAACCAGGAAGAGTTGAACTATTTCCGCGAGCGCGCAGAGCGCGAAATCGCGCTGGCCACGGCGACCGGCGCCAAGGCGTATGCGTCCGCCGACTACAAGACCGTCTTCATCGAGCGCGCGGACGGATCAAAGGAAAAGGTGCGCCTTCCCGCACCGAACCAGAAGCCGCACTAAGCCCGCTCACGCGTTTTCATCGAACAATGAACGGCGCGCAGCGGCGGGGCCGTCGCGTGCAAGATCGGGGGCTTGCTGAATCCATTTTTGTTCGTCGCTGCGGCCGCGCAAGCGAAGATAGTTGTCCACCCATGCCACATGATCCGGCGACCAGGCGGCGATCTGATCGAAGTGAAAAACGCCGAGCGAATAGAGCGTCGATTGCTGCTGCAGACTGACGCCGTCGATCAGCGTGAAATCGTCTGGCGCGCCGTTGCGAGCGGCGGGCAAGAGCGGAGGTTTGGCGCCGCGCCGCGGCGATGCCGGCGGCGGCGCTTCTTCGGCATCGCTCTCGACAGTCTGTGCGGTGCGCGTTGCTTCAGCATGAGGCGCTCGTTGCTCCAGGTGCCGCACGCGCGCTTCGAGATAACGCGCGCGCCACTTCCAGCGATCTGGATCGGGCGCGGCGGCCGCTTGGACGGTCGGTGCTGCAATCGGTTGGGCGGATTTCTGTAAGTGTGCGACGCGGCGTTCAAGATAGAGTAGGCGCCAACGCAACAGCTTGTCCACGTCGGCATTAGCGGCGAACGGCGGCTCCTCCTCGCTCGCGCTCTCGATCGCAGAGGCGGAAGCCGCCGCGCGCAGTTCAGACGCCAGATGCTCTGCGCGCGCCTCGGCCTCGCGCGCGCGCCAATCTAGGGCATCCAGTGCGGCTTTCGGCGCGGCCTGTGGCGGTTCGTGCGCTTGTGATGTGCGCGCTGAGCTTTCTAAATACCGCACGCGCTGCTCGAAATAGCGCAAACGCCACATCTGCAACTCGCCATTTTCTTCCGGCGCGTCTTCGATCTCGGCAGTCTCCGCGTCCCATGTCCGGGCGTGCGCCATTTCTTGCTCAGCCGCGAAGGCGCGCAGTTGCCGCAACTCGTTGGCGTCAGCGTCGCCGCGTTCGAGTCTGCGCTGGAGCTCGGCAACTTCGCTGGCGGCATCATCCGCGCGCGAGCGCGCTCCCTCCAGCGCCTGTTCTAATTCGCGGATGCGGCCATCCCGAATATCCAGCATGCGTTGTACGGCGTCATCGCCGCGCGCGCGGTCAGCTTCGTCGTTGGCGGCGCCAGCTTCGCCCGAGGCCATAGCGATCAAGTCGCGCAGCAGATTGTCCCGCTCGCGCCGCACTGCGCGCTCGGCAGGCGCGGCTCGTTGCGCTTTGAAGGCCCAGCCCGCCAACGCTGCAAAGCCGATTGTCAGCAGCAACCACAGCGCCAGTTGTCCGATCAGATAGATCATGCGCCGCTCACATAAAACTCGATGCGCCGGTTGGCTGCCTGACCCGCCTCGCTTGCGTTGTTGGCGCGCGGACGATCCGGTCCGTAGCCGCGCGCCGACAGCCGCGAGCGCGCCACGCCCTGACCGGCGAGATACGATGCGACAGCATCCGCGCGGCGGCGCGAGAGTTCCATATTTAGTTCGCGGCCGCCCTGATTGTCGGTGTGTCCCGCAACTTCGATGGCGAAACGGTCGCAGCGGAGCGCCACGGACGCCAATGCATCGAGCACCGATCGGCTGGATGGATCGATCGCCGCCGAACCGGATGCGAAGTTGATGATATTGCGCTCCATCACGCGCTCGAACGCATTTTCGCACGTTTCTGCATCGCCGCTGGCGAGGTTGAGACCCTGCCGTTCGGGATGTTCGGTATCGAGGCCGTCGATTGTCACCGCCAAGCGCGAACGGAACGGCGCCGGCGGATCGGCAAACCGTTGGCGCAAAGCCTCCACCGCCTCCTGCCCGCCATCGCCAATGAACGCGATATGGCTATCGACGAAGCGCGCCTCGCCGGAATTGAGGCGCGCCAGTAGACGTACGGCCTCACGGGCAAGGTCGGTGAACTCCGAGGATGGCGCCCCGCCCGCGACATGCATGTCATCGACAGCCTCGGCGGTGGGAAAGGCCTCGCTCGCGGCGGCCGCCAAGGCAGCGCGAGACGCGTCGCTGGGAACGGCGCCAGAAAGGACGATGCGCGACGTCTCACGTCGCGCGCTCCACGTATACGGCCGTTCGAAAGCGCCAACGCTGACGCCGGAAACATCGACGCTGGTGACGCCCCCGGCCCACGCCCCGCCGCCGCCGGCAGAGGTA
>CALBSY010000528.1 GCA_937967725.1 uncultured Alphaproteobacteria bacterium
CGGCGCGCGCCGGGGGTGCCGCTACGTCTGGGCCGGCGTCGCCCGGGCCGTCGGCAAAGGCCGGCGCCGCGATAAACACCAGAAGCGCCGCAAAGAGGGCGTGCGTCAGATTCTTGCGCATGTGCGTCTCCCTCGCTCGCCCCAAGGAGGCGATCCCCGATACGGAAGTGGGCTTAGCCAATTCGGCGCGGCTTGTCGCGCACTCAGGCCGCGCAGGCGGTGCGCAATTCGGCCGCTGTCGCAGCCATGGCGTCGCTGATCGCGGTGCGCCATTGGTCCAGCGTTTTGGCGGTCTGCGCGGCGGCAGGATACGTTATGGCGCGGGACGAGCTGACGACGCCGCCCTCGCGTCCCTTCGATTTTTTAACAAAGCCCGCCACCGCATCGGCCGCGCCTGCGCCCTGAGCGCCGTAGCCGGGAACCAAAAACAGCGTGTCGGGCAGCAGCGTCCGCAAGCGGCGCGCCTCGTCGGGATAGGTGGCGCCGGCCACGGCCATCAGACCGGACCAGCCGCTCTCGCCGCGCAGCCTAGCGCTGGCGCCGCTGACCATGGCGGCGACACTTTCCCACAAAGGGGCGCCATTGACGGAAAGATCCTGCAGATCTCGCGCGCCAGGATTGGAGGTGCGCACCAATACCGCCACGCCTTTGTGCTCGCGCTCCGCCAGCGCGAGAAACGGTTCAAGCGAGTCTTTGCCGAGATAGGGATTCACGGTGACGCAATCGGCGTCGAAGCCGGGTGTTGGTCCAAGCGTGGCGCGCGCATAGCCCTCAGCGGTGGTGCCGATGTCGCCGCGTTTGGCGTCGAGGATCACGGCCATGCCCGCAGCACGCGCCTCAGTGACAATCTCTTGCGCGATCCGGACGCCGTCAGGACCGAACGGTTCGAACAGTCCGAGTTGCGGCTTCAAGACGCCGGCATGTTGCGCGGCGATCGATACGATTGCTTCGCCGAAGCGCTCAAGCGCGGTCATCTCCTCGCGTGCATCGCCGAACAGGGCAGGGATTTTCTCCGGAAACGGATCGAGGCCGACGCAAAGCGGCGTGTCCTTGCGGCGAACCGCGCAACCCGCCAGTCCGTCCCAGTTCGGCCCACGCCAACACCGGTTCTTCGATTTCGTAGCGGCCACGCGCGACCAGCGTTTCGCGGCCGATCAAACGGGAATACGCCTCGCCGGGGCGGCCTTGCGGGAAGCCGACATGGTAGGCGCGCTGACCAACCTGGAAGCGGCGCTCGGAGGTGTCGAGCGCAAGTGCGACAGGGGCGCGATCGGTCTTGAGCAATGCGAGGTCGGCGAATAGCGCGACCTTCACTTCGTCGACCGGCGTCGCCGCGCCGCGCGATACGATGAGTCCAACGCGCTCGCAGGCGTCGACGACGTGGCGCGCCGTCAGCCACCAGCCGTCCTCGGAAATGGCGAAGGCGCTGCCAAGGCCGGAAGCAACCGGGCCGACCTCAACCAGCACTTCGGGATCGTAGATCGACGGCGGCGGCAGGAACGCGCCCATCTCGGGCGCGTCCGGCAGCGCCTCGGGCGCGTCGGCGCGCTCGTCGAAGCGGAACAGCACGAACACCACCGCCGCAATGACGATGATGTAGAGCAGCCAGTCCGGGATGAGACGGATCAAA
>CALBSY010000529.1 GCA_937967725.1 uncultured Alphaproteobacteria bacterium
CTCGAACTGCATGAACACGAGATTCCAGATCTCGATGAAGCGATCGCCGTCCTCCTCGGGACTGCCTGGCGGACCACCCGCGACGTTCGGCCCGTGATCGTAGAAAATTTCCGAGCACGGGCCGCACGGACCGGTGTCGCCCATTGACCAGAAATTGTCGGCGGTGGCGATGCGGATGATTTTGTCGTCGGAGAGACCGGCGATCTTCTTCCAATGGGCCGCGGCCTCATCATCATCGTGATAGATGGTGACGAGCAGTCTCTGTTTCGGCAGTCCGAAATCCTTGGTCAGCAACGTCCAGGCGTGGTCGATGGCGACATCCTTGAAATAATCGCCGAACGAAAAATTGCCGAGCATCTCGAAGAAGGTGTGGTGCCGCGCCGTGTAGCCGACATTGTCGAGATCGTTGTGCTTACCGCCGGCGCGCACGCACTTCTGCGAAGTCGCCGCACGCTGAAACGGCGGTTTGGCCGCTCCCGTGAAATAGTTCTTGAATGGCACCATGCCGGCATTGACGAACAGCAAGGTCGGATCGTCCTGCGGCACGAGCGGCGCCGACGCAGGCGTTTCATGCCCGCGCGCGTGAAAGAACTCCAAAAACTGCCGGCGGATGCCGTTGACGCTCGCCATGTGATCCCAAGCCGCACTTTGGCCAAATCAGTGTTGGGCTTGGTATAGGTAGTGCGCCGCACAACGCCAAGCGGCGGCTCGGCCCGCGCCGGTCAACGCGGCAGCGTCAGAGCGCCGTCTTCACCCAGCGGGAAATGCGGATTCCACGCCACCTCCCAGAGGTGCCCATCCGGGTCGGCAAAATAGCCAGACTGGCCGCCCCAAGGCGCTTCGCTCGACGGTTTTACAACCCGCCCCCACGCGTTCTCCGCCTCCGACAACACCGCCGCCACCTGCTCGCGCGTGCGCACATTGTGGGCCAACGCGATACCGGAAAAGCCACTCCCGTCAGCCGGCACACCGGCATCGCAAGCCAGACTGGCGCGCGGAAACAGTCCCAGCGCCATACCGCCCATCTGGAAAAACACCACTTCGCCGCCGCCGATCGACGATGCTCCGAAGCCGAGCGCTTCGTAGAACGATCGCGCGCGCGCCAAATCAGCGACACCCAGCGTAATCAACGAAATGCGCGGCTCCATCGCGCGCTCCTTAAAGCTAATTCGCCGGCCAGCCCGGAGACAGGCCAGGGCATGGGGTCGGGTCGGCTACATGCCCCCGAGCCAGCCGGCGAAAACTTGGACCGCCTAGGCGGCTGCCAATCTCAACCGCCTTCAGCGGCGTCCTTTGCCTCGTCGCCCTCTGGCGGCGAATACATGTCGTCAGCCATCATGCCGGCCTTCTGACGGATCGCGTCCTCGATCTCGAGCGCAGCCGCGGGGTGCTCCTTCAGAAACCGGCGCACCGCTTCCTTGCCCTGACCGAGCTTCTGACCGCCATAAGCGTACCAGGCGCCGGACTTGTCGATGATGCCGGCCTTCACGCCGAGTTCAATCAACTCGCCCGTCTTGGAAACGCCTTCGCCGTAGATGATATCGAACGTCACCTGCTTGAACGGCGGCGCGACCTTGTTCTTCACCACCTTCACGCGGGTTTCCGAGCCAATCACCTCGTCGCGTTCCTTGATCTGACCGGTGCGGCGGATGTCCAAGCGCACGGACGAATAGAATTTCAGCGCATTGCCGCCCGTCGTCGTCTCTGGGTTTCCGTACATCACGCCGATCTTCATGCGGATCTGATTGATGAAGATCACCAGCGTTTTCGACTTGTTGATCGAGCCGGTGAGCTTGCGCAGCGCTTGGCTCATCAGCCGCGCCTGCAAGCCGGGCAATTGATCGCCCATCTCGCCTTCGATTTCGGCGCGCGGCGTCAGCGCCGCCACCGAGTCGACCACCAACACATCGACCGCGCCCGAGCGCACCAGCGTGTCGGTAATCTCAAGCGCCTGCTCGCCGGTATCGGGCTGTGAAACCAGCAAATCGTCAAGGTCGACGCCGAGTTTCTTGGCGTAGATCGGATCAAGCGCGTGTTCGGCGTCGACGAACGCGCACACGCCGCCATTCTTCTGCGCCTCGGCGATGCAGTGCAGCGCCAGCGTTGTCTTGCCCGAGCTCTCCGGCCCGTAAATTTCGACGATGCGTCCGCGCGGCAAACCGCCGATACCCAACGCGATGTCGAGCGAAAGCGAGCCAGTTGAGATAGCCTCGATCTCGACGGCGGGCTTCTCGCCCAGCCGCATCACCGAGCCCTTGCCGAAGGCCTGGTCGATCTGCTTCAGCGCCGCAGCCAGGGCCTTCTGCTTGTCCGTTTCCATGTCTTTCTCAACAAGCTTCAGGTTGGCCATCGCTATCCCGCTCCCTCTAAGTCGAGTCCATGCCCGGCGACACCGCCCGGCCGCACATCCATCAGGATTCGATTTGTACCGCGTTTGTTCTGAGAACACAAGCGGAACATTGTCGCCCGTCGCCCTTTCTAAGGCGCTGGCTTGCACCCGCAATATGCAGTGCCGGGGCCCGCCGAGCAGCCCAACACCTATTCCAAAATCTCCAATCTCAGCTTTAATGAATTTCGAGGGGGAAACGAGGAAGGATCGGGCAATGGCTTCGTCCTTGGCGCCCACGCCGCCACGCGGCAGACATCCGGCAACGCTCGAAGGCGTCACCTCTTTCCGGGTGAAGACGGCTGCGCTGTCGCGGCCAGCGGGGTTCATCCACAAGCCCAGCCCCGACATGGTGCTCGTCACGGCGCCGGATGGCGGCGTTGTGGTTTATCCGCCCAGCGACAAGCTGATCATCCTCGCCGCGCGCAGAGCGCCGCAAGCCAAGCCCTAGCCGCTGCCACGCCAGGCGCCGGTTTCGATATCCACCTCGCTTTGCTCAAGCGCATCGCGCAGCGGCGCGAGGTAGGCCGCGTAGCGTTCAGCCGGCGAGCGCAGCTTCGTCGAAACGCGTGACGAAATCCTCGTATCGTCCGGCGCGCTTGTCAGCGCCGCGCCGAACGTGCGCAGCGCTTCATCGTCCCTGCCGTCTCTGAGTGCGGACAGGCCGCTTTCGACCAAGCTCCTGACGTCGCTCATGCCGCGACCTGTAGCCCAAGCACTGCGCCGCGGCCAACCAACTAGGCCGCGCTGAGCAACTCCTTCACCCGGCCGACGAGTTGCTCCATCGTCACCGGCTTGCTCAGGTAGTGCACGGGATACTTCTCTAAGACGTCACTGAAGCTCTCCGGCGCATAACCGGAGAGGAACAAGACTTTCGCCTTGCCGATCACGGCGGGGTCAGCCTCTTCCAGCATTTCCGGGCCGGTCATCACCGGCATCGAGACGTCCGATATGATGATATCGAACGCGCCCGGCTTCGCTGTGAGAATGTCGAGCGCTTCCTGGCCGTCGCCGGCCTCTTCCACGTCGTAGCCGCACTCTTTCAGATTTCGCACGGTGGCGCGTCGCACCGGCACCAGATCCTCTACGAACAAAATCTTGCCGCGCCCCGACACGTCCTTCGGCGGCGGTGCGATCAAAGCGCGCTCCTTGGCGGCGATGTCTTCCAGTTCTTCCGGCGTCGGCGTGTATTCCGGCAGGAAAACGCGGAACGTGGTGCCCACGCCCAGCTTCGAACTGAAGAAGA
Source organism: uncultured Alphaproteobacteria bacterium (assembly GCA_937967725.1). GTDB lineage: Bacteria > Pseudomonadota > Alphaproteobacteria > Caulobacterales > Aquidulcibacteraceae > Vitreimonas. The sequence continues at coordinate 3,633 of CALBSY010000529.1, forward strand.
TGTAACCGCCCGACTGCTTGATGATGCCATAGCTCGTCGCCAAGCCGAGCCCAGTGCCTTTGCCGGCTTCCTTGGTGGAATGGTAGGGGCGGAAGATTTTTGCGGCGTGCTCCGGCTTGATGCCGCCGCCGGTGTCTTCCACCTCGATCATGACGTAGCGCCCGTCCTCGATCGGGTTGTGGCCTAGTCCGCGCGCAAACTCCGCATCCACCGCCGCCGTGCGCACCGTAAGCTTGCCGTCCTTGGCTATTGGCGAGCCTTTTGGCGTCATCGCATCGCGCGCATTGGTAGCGAGATTGACCAGCACGCGTTCAAGCTGGGTTTTGTCCACCTTCACGTACGGAAGATCTCGGCCGTGACGGATTTCGTACTGGATCGCCGCGCCCATGATGCGGCGGATCAGCTCTTGCTTGGAGCCGATGAAATCACCGACGTCGAACACTTCACGCGCGAAGGTCTGCTGACGCGCGTAGGCGCGCAGCATTTCCGACAATTCCTTCGCCGTTACCGCGTGATCGGAGATCTCGCGCAGCATCGGATAGTCCGCGTCGCCAACCGGATGGCGGCGCAGCAGCGTCGAGCAGGTCTGCATCACCACGGTGAGCAGATTATTGAAATCGTGCGCCACGCCCGCGGCCAGTTCGCCGATCTCGCGCATTTTTTCGGATTGGGCCAAGCGCGTTTCCAACTCGCGCTGCTGCGAAACATTGAGGACATAGGCGATGCCGCGCCCATCCGGCGAGCGCGCGAAATGCACGTGCACAGCCGTCGCCGGATCGGTCGCCAGCATGATCTCGATCGGATCGTTGATCGCCTGCCGCAAGCGTTGCGATAGCGCAACCGGCCCCTCGGAGGCCTCGAACAGATCGGCGAACGGCGCTGACGGCGTGGCGCGGCCTTGCGTCATGTCCATCAGCGCGCCGTTGGAATCGAGGATCGCCGACGAGGCCGGATCGGCGCCATCGAGCACCGCGATGCCCAGCGGAGCTTGGCTAAACACGCCGTCGGCGCCCGCGCCATCGCCGCGCGCCTGTTGCGCGCCGTTTTCCGGCGCTTCGTTGTCGGAGAAAAACACCAGCGCGCGCACGGCGCCGTCGGTTTCATCCGCCGGCAGGAACGACAGCGTTGAAATTTGCGTGTCCTGACCGTCGACGCCACGCAACGTCGCACGTGCGCGCGTCGCGCCAAAGCCGCGCCGGTCGCGCCGCAGAATACGCGAGACGTCTTCTTTGATGAAATCCTTCACCCGCAACAAGGATGGATCGTCGCCCAAGCCCAACACCGAACGCAGCGCACGGTTCATGTAAATGACCGTACCGTCGCTCTTGGCGGCGAAGAATCCAACGGGCGCATCGTCGAGAAAGAGTTGACGCCCCTCCTCGGCCACACTTGCACTCTCACCCGAGGCGAGCTCGCGCAAACGCCACAACACATAGCCGCCCGGCATCGGACCGACGCTCGCTTCGTAACGCGTGAGGTTGCCCGTCAGCGCCGTCGTTGCGGGCAAATCTTCGCGCCGCGTCTGGCCGAGTTGCGCCGCCTTCGAGAGACGGAACATCGGCGCCGACAGCATCGGATCGGCGCCGAACAGACGCGACAGCATCGGCGGGCGATCGCTGTCGCCCAGAATGCCTGCCGCATCCGCGATTGCGTGGTAGGCGGCGTTGGCGTTGAGCGGCGAAAGGTTCGCGTCCGTGATCAGCGCCGCTTCATCGAGCGCTTCGATCAGCGCGAACTCGTTGCGTCCGCCGAGCAGCGCAGAGGCCGCGATGGCGCCGCGTTCGGGAAAGGCGCCATGCACGCGCCCCGCGCCGCGCGACATCCAGAAGAAGAGCACCATGCCCACGGCCGCGAGCAGCACCAACAGGACTGCGCCCGCCTGCCCGACGCTCGGTCCCGCCGTGATCGCCACGCCCGCCGCCCCGACGCCCACGGTAACGGAGATCCAAAAGAGGATCTGCAGCGGATCGAGCCGCCCGCCGCTGCGCGGAGGTGGAAGTTGTGCGTGGTCTGTCATCGGCGCGCCTGTTGGAGCGCCAATTGACCCCGATTCGGGGTCCGGGGCACGTTGCGGCGCTGTCGGAAATCCATCCGCCATCGGGCGTCTCCGTTACCGAATTGGCCGCTGGGGCCGGCCTTTACGCCGCGCCAGCCGCATCACGAAGCCAATAACCTTAGCCACCGCCTCGTAGTGTTCCTTGGGAATCGGCTCGTCCAGGTCAGCCGCGGCGAACAATGCGCGCGCCAAAGGCGGATCTTCCACGATCGGAACGTCATGCTCTTCCGCTGCCTCGCGAATCCGTTGCGCCACCGCATCAACGCCCTTGGCGACGCAAACCGGCGCCGGCGTCTCGCCCGCCTCATATTTTAGCGCCACCGCGTAGTGCGTCGGGTTGGTGATGACGACGCTGGCGTTCGGCACGTTGGCCAACATGCGCTTGCGCGAACGTTCATTGCGGATTTGGCGCAGCTTCGCCTTGACCATCGGGTCGCCGTCGCTCTGGCGCAGTTCGTCTTTGATCTCGCGCCGGCTCATGCGCATGCGCTTCATGTAGGATTGCCGCGTGGCGACGTAATCGATCGCGGCGATCACCGCTGCAGCCGACGCCAGCGCCAACAGCATTTCTACCGACCGGTCGCGCACGAACGGCAACAGCGCCACCGGGTCGAGTAGCGCAATACGCTCCAGCGTGGAATCGCGCGGCCAGAGCGCCCACGCCATCGCCGCGCCGACCACGATAAGCTTGGCCAAAGACTTTAGGAACGCAGACGCGGCTTGCTTGCCAAACACGCGCTTGAAGCCCTGCACCGGATTGAGCTTATCGAGCTTGGGCGTCAGTTTCTCAGCACTGAACGTCGGGCGGTCCTGCACGTAGCGTGCGGCGACGCCCGCCACCGCGAGCGCGATCATCATCAACGCGAAGATCGCCAAGAGCCGTGTTCCGATGTGTCCGGCGATCACACGTAATGGACCGCCGCCGACTTCGTACTGATCCGGCATGGCCAGGAAGCCAATGAAGCTGCGCGCCATCTCGGTGAGGATCGGACCCGACAGAAAGGCGACGATGCCGGTGACCGCGACAAGCGAAAGCGCGGCGCCCACTTCCGCCGAATAGACGATGTCGCCCTTCTCGCGCGCCTGTTCGAGCTTTCGCGGGGTTGGTTCTTCTGTCTTGTCGTCGTCGTTTTGCTCAGCCATCGCGTTACCTCAACCAGGTCGCGTAGCGTTCGAGGCTATCGAGCCAAATCAGCATGCCGGTGGAGAGCCCGAGCGCGAACACCACCAGCCCGCCCATGATCTGAAGCGGCAGCACCACGAAGAACACTTGAATTTGCGGAATGAGCCGCGCCAAGACGCCGAGCCCGACGCGAAAGATGAGCCCGGCCGCCACGACTGGCATGGCGATCTGAAAGCCGACGCGGAATGCGCTTGCAGTCGCTTCCAGCGCCAGTTGCGCCGCATCGCCGACCGGCGGCGCCGCGCCCAGAGAAATCACCTGGTACGAACCGGCTACGCCGCGCAGGAACATCTCGTGCAGTCCGGTTGCGAAGATCAGCGCCATGCCCATCACGCCCAGAAACACCGCCACGAGCTGTCCCGGCTGGGTTTGGCTCGGGTCCGCCGTCTGCGCAAAGGCGAGGCCGATTTCGAGACCGACGACTTGCCCCGCTGTCGCCAAGGCAGAAATGAGA
>CALBSY010000530.1 GCA_937967725.1 uncultured Alphaproteobacteria bacterium
GAACGCGAGCCCTCGCCGCGCGACTGGGTCTTGTGCGTGCCGGCGCGGCGCTTGGCGAGTTGGTACTTCACCATGCGCTGCAGGATATCGGCGCGGATCTCCTTAATGCCGAACACGGCGTCATCGAGATCGATCGAGCCCGCCTTCTTGGCGTCAAGGGTTTGAATGTCGAGCTTCATGCCGCAGCCCCTTCGGACTCGTTCCTATTTGCCTTAACGCCGGCAGGCTTGGGCGCGTCCTTCGGCAACGGCGTCTTGGCCGCGTCGCGCACCTCCACCCAGCTGTTCTCGGCGCCGGGCACCGCGCCTTTCACAAACAAAAGTCCGCGTTCGGCATCGACGCGGACAATTTGCAGATTCTGAACCGACACGCGCTCGTCGCCGAGATGGCCGGCCATCTTCTTGCCTTTGAACACCTTGCCCGGATCTTGGCGTTGGCCGGTCGAGCCGTGCGAACGGTGCGATACCGACACGCCGTGCGTGGCGCGCAGGCCGCCGAAATTCCAACGCTTCATGGCGCCGGCGAAGCCCTTGCCGATCGACACGCCGGCAACGTCGACTTTCTGGCCGGCGACAAAATGGTCGGCGCTGAGTTCGGCGCCGACTGGAAGCAGATTATCTTCAGAGACGCGGAATTCGCGCACGATGGCTTTAGGCTCGATCTTGGCGCGGGCGAATTGGCCGCGCTCAGCTTGGCTCATGCGCTTGGCCTTCACCGCACCGGCGGCGATCTGCACCGCCGTGTAACCGTCGCCCTTGGCTTCGCGCGCCGGCGGCTTGGCCTTTTCGTTCTTGCGCGACTTCTTCGGCTTCAGCGCAACCGCTTCGCCGGCGGCGTTCTTATACTCTTCGGCGCCAACGGTGCGGCGGCCGACGACCTGACAGCCGGCGAGGTCGAGCACTGTGACCGGCACGTGCACGCCTTCGTCGTCAAACATGCGCATCATGCCGACTTTGCGGGCGATGACGCCGGTGCGGCGGGATTGTTCTTTGGCCATCGCGATCAGCCCAACACTTGAATCTGAACATCGACGCCGGCGGAGAGGTCGAGCTTCATCAGCGCATCGACGGTCTGCGGCGTCGGCTGGACGATATCGAGCACGCGCTTGAAGGTGCGGATCTCGAATTGCTCGCGGCTCTTCTTGTCGACGTGCGGCGAGCGGTTGACGGTGAACTTCTCGATCCGCGTCGGCAGCGGCACCGGACCGATCACGGTCGCGCCAGTGCGCTTTGCCGTCGACACGATCTCCTTAGCGGAGAGATCGAGCGTACGGTGATCGAAGGCTTTGAGCCTGATCCGGATATTCTGCTGCATCATCGCCTGGATTCCCGAACGCGACCTTCAAACTCGAAAACGCAAACACGGCGGCGCGCGGCCTTTGCCTCGCGCCGACGCAATTTGCGCCGCCCGAACCGGACGGCGCTCAAGGACGATGGTTTCGCAAAAAACGCTGACGTGCGGGGCGTTCGGCCCCGAAGTAGGATCCCGCCGAAGTCCGGAACCGCTGCCGCGTTAGGTGCGAACCGCGTCTAAGCTTGAAGCTTACGGCCGGCTCGAAGGCGCGTCAGATACAGGCGGGGCCGGAGGGCGTCAAGGCTCGTTTCGCAACGGCGTCATCCGCCGACGGAGACGTCGCCGGAGCCCCAGATCTCCCGGCTGATCGTGCCGGTGACCGAACGGGCGCGCACGCTGCCCGAACCGGCGATATCGGCGTCGATATCGCCGACCTCGGCGGTCACGTCGACATCGCCCGATCCGACGATCGAGACTTCGAGGCGCCGGACTGGCGCGGCAATGTCCACGTCTCCCGAACCCGCGAGGTCGATATTGGCCTCGTCGATCGAGCCGCTCTCGACGATCAGATTGCCGGAGCCTGCGCCGTCCGTGTTGAGGTCGCCGGTGAGAGAGGCGATCCGCACTGTCCCGGAGCCAGCGATGTCGACATTGGCGCCGCCGGCAATGACGCCGACGCTAAGTTCGCCGGCGCCTGCGACATCGGCGTTCAGCCTGCGCGCGGCGCCGGCGCTAACACGGCCTGCGCCAGCTAGATCGATATCCAGTTCGCCGGCGACGTCGCCAACATTGGCCGAGCCGCAGCTCGAAAAGTCCAAATTCAAGGACTCCGTGGCCCCGATTTCGAGCGACCCAGCGCCGCCTCGATCGACACGGAGGTCACGCGGCGCCCGAATGGTAATCGTGGGCAGTTCTTCCGCTGTGAGGTCGCCATACTCGCGTAGAGCCGCGCCCCCACCGTCGGTGCAGCGCTGGATGCGCCCGCGTAGCTGGCCATCAATAGTCACCCGGCCGTCCTCGCTGGACACCAGCGGCATTGGCGCGCGGCCGGCCGGATTGGCGATCTCGACAAGAAAGTCTGAACGATCCTCCGGCGTGATCACGATGTTGGCAGCGACATTTTTGAGGCGCAGGTCACGACCGACGTAGGCCTGACTTTCCATATTGCCAGGCGCCACCGCCACCACGGGCGCGATGCCTCGCGCCTCGACATCCCAATCCCAGTCACCGCTCATGTGGAAGAAGGCGCCGCCGAACATCGCCCCGACGCCGAAGATGATCGCCAACGTCACCGCAGCGACAAACACAAAGCGTTCCATCAACATCTCCCTCGCGCCGATTTAGGCGGGCCTTGCCACGGAGGATGCATCTCGACGCGGCGCCGGATGCAAGCTCACGGTAAGGCTATGAAAGAGCGGCGTTCTTTCTAGTAAAGAGGACGCCACCGCTTCGGCTCGCGGCGATCCATCGTTTCCGTGGCGGCTTCCAGCCGCTCAGCGGCGCGTTCGAAGGCGTCCTCGACGCGGACCATGGCGGCCTCGACCCTCGCCTCTAACGCAGCTTCTTCGGCGTCGCTCATGCGATGGAATTGCCCATCGAGCACCGCCAACTCGACCTCAACCGCAGCGACGGCGCTGTCAATCTCGGCCTCAAGGTGGCTGAGGGAGTCCTCGTCCAGGTTTTGCTCTTCCAACGCCGCAAGCGCCTGCCGCAGCGCCGCTTCGATATCTGCGGTAATGGCATCCACATCGGCAGTGGCGCGGTAGTCCGCTTCGCAACCGCTGTATTCAACATGACGAACGCCGCCGGCCCAAGCGGCGCCGCTCAAAGCGACTGTAAGCGCTGCTATGACAAATATCCGCACGGCGTTCCTCCCTCGCCTTGTTCCAGCAGGACTAAGGAAGAAGATGCGCCGGCGGGCGCCAGCGGATGCAAACAGCCCAAAATGCAACGCCCCGGCGTTGGGCAGGGGCGCGCATCAGGTCAATTCAGCAGAACCTCAGTCCTTGCCGGAATGCCACGGCAGGCAAACCCAGCAACGGGCCTGCGCACATTCTTTTTGTTCAGCCTTCTCGGCGACCGCGCTCGCCTTGTCGACGGCGGTCACGGACTTTGCGGGCTCAACCGCCCACGCAGCGCCGGCAAAGGAAGCCGCGATCGCAGCGGCGACAATCATGCGCATGTTCTATCCCTCCAGGGCCCACGCCAAAAAAAGCGCGCGGCCCTAAGCTCAGGCGCCGCTCGCAGGGAGGAAATTAACGATTGCGCAGTAAAGGTAAAGAGAGATTAACGACGTAGACCAACCAGCCTACAGGCGTTGTGATCTCAGCCCAGTGCTTGGGCCCGATCCAGTATTCACAAAGAAAAAGCCCCCGGATCGCTCCGGGGGCTTTGCTCGCTCGAAGTAGAGCGCCGGTTATTCGATGATCTTCGCGACCACGCCGGAACCGACAGTCCGGCCGCCCTCACGAATAGCAAAACGCAAACCTTGATCCATCGCGATCGGCACGATCAGTTCGACCGACATTTTGATGTTGTCGCCCGGCATGACCATCTCGACCCCATCCGGCAGCTGGCAAATGCCAGTCACGTCCGTCGTGCGGAAGTAAAACTGCGGACGATAGTTGGAGAAGAACGGCGTATGCCGACCGCCTTCCTCTTTCGTCAAAATGTAGACTTCCGCTTCAAACTTCTTGTGGGGCGTGATTGAGCCAGGCTTGGCCAGAACCTGGCCGCGTTCAACGCCATCACGGTCGACGCCGCGCAGCAGTGCGCCAATGTTGTCGCCCGCTTGGCCCTGATCGAGCAGCTTGCGGAACATCTCGACGCCGGTGCAGGTCGTCTTTGTGGTCGGGCGAATGCCGATAATCTCGATTTCGTCGCCGACCTTGACGATGCCCTTCTCGACGCGACCGGTGACGACCGTTCCGCGTCCCGAGATCGAAACCACGTCTTCAACGGGCATCAGGAACGGCTGATCGACCGGGCGATCCGGCTGGGGAATGTACGTGTCGACCGCCGTCATCAGCT
>CALBSY010000531.1 GCA_937967725.1 uncultured Alphaproteobacteria bacterium
TCAACGCTGGCGTCGGCATCTTCCGCCTCAACTTCGGCGTGGCGCTGCGGGCGCGGCGCATCGGCCTCGGCCTCGTCGCTCTCGGCATAGGCGTCGGCGCCGATGTTGATTTCGAAGTCGGCGCCGGTGAAGCCCTCGCCCGCGGTAATGCGCACGCGCACCCGCCGATTAGCTTCGATAGCGGCCAGCGCGTCGCGCTTCTCATTGAGCAAATAAAGCGCAACTGACGCCGGCGCGCGCGCTTCGATCAGGCGGCCCTTTTCCTTGGCTGCCGCTTCGTCGAGCGCGCGAAGTAGCGCCAGCGCAGCGGATTCGATCGAACGTACCCGGCCCGCGCCCTGGCAAACCTCACACACGTGGCTGGTGCCTTCGAGCACACCGGTGCGGCGGCGCTGCCGCGAAAGTTCCAACAAGCCGAAGCCGCTGATCTTGCCCATCTGCACGCGGGCGCGGTCGAAGCGAAGGTTTTCCTTCATCCGCTTCTCGACGGCGCGGTCGTTCTTCGGCTCTTCCATGTCGATAAAATCGATCACGATGAGGCCGGCGAGATCGCGCAGGCGCATTTGCCGGGCCGCTTCGTCGGCCGCTTCCAGATTGGTCTTCAGCGCTGTTTGTTCGATGTTGCGCTCGCGCGTGGCGCGACCCGAGTTGACGTCGATCGCCACCAGAGCTTCAGCCTGATTGATGACGATGTAGACGCCGATCTTGAGCGTCACGACCGGCGAGTAGATCGAGTCCAGCTGCTTTTCTACGCCGTTCTTGGCGAAGATCGGCGTGGCGTCTTTCCACAGATGCACCCGCTTGGCGTGCGACGGCATCAGCATCCGCACGAAGTCTTTGGCTTCCTTGTACGCGCCTTCGCCGTCGACATGAATCTCGTCCACGTCCTTGTCGTAGAGGTCGCGAATGGCGCGCTTCACCAGCGAACTCTCTTCATAAATCAGCGCTGGCGCGACCGACTTCATGGTTTCGTCGCGGATGGTTTCCCAGGCGCGGGAGAGATATTCGTAATCGCGCTTGATTTCGGTCTTGGTGCGCTTGGCTCCCGCCGTACGGATGATTAGGCCCATGCCCTGCGGCACGTCGAGATCCTGCGCGACTTTCTTCAGCCGCTTGCGATCGGTGGCTTGCGTTATCTTGCGCGATATGCCGCCGCCGCGGCCGGTGTTCGGCATCAACACGCAATAGCGCCCGGCCAGCGAGAGATACGTTGTGAGCGCCGCGCCTTTATTGCCGCGCTCTTCCTTGACGACTTGCACCAGCATGATCTGTCGGCGGCGGATCACTTCCTGGATCTTGTAGCGGCGGGTGAGGATGCGGCGCCGGCGTTCATCCAGCGCCTCTTCGTCTTCCTCTTCGCTTTCCGCTTCGGCCTCGGCTTCGGCCAGTTCCGCTTTGATTTTTTCCTGATCGGCGTGCGGGATCGCGTAATAGTCGGGGTGAATTTCGGAGAAGGCGAGGAAGCCATGGCGGTTGCCGCCATACTCAACGAAGGCCGCCTGCAGCGACGGCTCTACGCGCGTCACCTTGGCTAGATAGATATTGCCTCTGAGTTGTTTCCTGCTTGCTACCTCGAAATCGAAATCTTCAACCGTTTTTCCGTCGAGCACCGCGACCCTGGTTTCCTCCGGGTGGGCGGCGTCGATCAGCATTTTCTGGGCCATTCAAATGGGCTCCGTGGGCGTCGCGCGCACGGGCCCCCGGTCTTCCGGGACGGGCCGGGGCAGGGGCGGCGAGGCGACGCAAAGTCATAAGGGATGATCCTGCGCGATCGCGGCCTGGGCCTTTGGGGCGCCGGCGCTGAAATCGATCGCTCTACGGATCATATAGGTTGCTCCAGTTGACGCCGCCTGAACGAGCGGCGCTTACGCTCCGGCAAGGGAGGGACCTTCAGGTCCGGACGCGGCTGCTCAAAAAGCGCCGCTGGGCCTTGGGTTCGCCGATCCGCTTGGGCGGGAGCGCGCCGGGCGCTCTTGGGAGATTCCCTGACGGCGCGCACGGCGATGGCGGGCACCATGCATGATTTGTCAGGGGAAAGGAAGCGGCCCCGATCAGGTCGGCGGGAGGTCTTCGGGCGGCGCCTGGACCGGCCGGAACACTCCGTGAAGGTCCGGCCCCGCCAGCTGGTAGCCAGGGTTGAGCTGAAGGCGCCAGCCCGGTCCTGAAAGGCCGTCTGGGCCGGGCCGGGCCGCTGTGAGGAGGGTGAAGTCGGGCGAAATCAAAGCGCCTTCAGTGGCGGTGAGTTCGCCCCACACGTCACGCAGCGTGAGCGTCGCGTAGTAGCTTCCGAGTCCTTCGACGGGCGTCACCGCGTTCGGATCGAATTCGAACTGCATCTGCTGCAGCGGCAATTCGAGGCGCGGTCCGTCCGCGAAACGGTTTTGCAGCTCAGCGACACGAGCGCGCTGCGCTTCAGCGCGGGCGCGTTCTTCCGAAAGGATCGCCGCGCCGTTGTAGCGCGCGGTCGCGCGCCGAAGGTCGCGCGCGTCGGCTCGGCGCGCGTCGACCGCCGCCGCCAGCAGGTCGCCTGGAGCGGCGCTTGTCACCCGGCTGCGCCAGTCCGGCATGTAGTCGTCCAGCAGCAGACCGTAAGCGGGCCCGGTTGCGTAGGCGTATGAACGCGAAAGCGCATTGTGTGCGCCATACTCATCAAGCAGACGCGCCGCATAGAGATCAGCATTTTCAGTGATGCCGAGCTTCACGCCGGTGTAGGCCGCGAGGCCCTCGTTGCGGTCGAGCGCGGACTCTTGCTGACTGGCCTCTCGGAACTCTGCGTGGCGCGTGGCGCGGAACATCAGTGCTTCACGCGCTGCTCGCAGCCGCCCGCGCCCGCGTGAACGCAGCGCCGTGCCGAGCGCGCGGAATTCGAGCCGCATGAGATAGCGGCCGCGCTCGGTTTCGAGATGCGCGGCATTGGTGGATTGTTGTGGTAATCCGATCGTGGCCTGCACCCGGTGCCAAGCTTCGTGCGCCACCAGCACACGGCGATCCGCGGGATTGCTGGGCAGGGGCGCAACCAGCATGATCCAGCGCAGGCCGGCCCAGTCGAGCGACGTATTGGCCACGCCGACGCCCTCGGGCAGCGTTCCTACCCAACTGGCCCCGCTCCAACGCAGTACGCCTTGTCGATCTGGTTGGCTCGCCCATACCGAGCGGGTCGCGGGATCGACCACCAAGAGCGGCCCACACAGCGTGACGCCCCACAGCTGTCCGCGGTCGGCTTCGCACATCTGCCGCAGTTCGGAGTCGGCCGCGGTGGCGGGCAGGGGGTCCTGCGCCGCAACTGGGGCGGCGAAGACGCTAAGCGCCAAGAGAAGGATCGGACCCAAGCAGCGCATGGAACGGAGTGAAAGGCGCCCGGAGGCTGGGCTCAACCCGTTCTGCGACCGCCGGGCGCGCCTCCTTAGTCAAACTGCAGTTACCGGCGCGTTCACCTTCCCTTTCAACTCGATAGCAAGCGGCCTGGGCTAGTTTCCGGCGCTTCATGGTTGTTACCCGCCGCTCCCTCGTCTTTGCCGGCGCCACCGCCCTCGGCGGCATGGCGCTGTCCGGCCGCGCCTGGGCCGATGCGCCGGCGGCGGTACGAGCCGTGCTCGTACAGGCGTCTGGTGTAACGAGCCGCGTCACGGTGGCGCTGGACCGGCCTGCGACACCTAGGCCTTTCTTCCTAGCCGAGCCGGATCGTTTCGTGAGCGACATTCCGGCCGGCCGCCTTGCCGTGCCAGCAGGCGAGGCCGAAGGCGGCGGCGTGGTGCGCCGCTGCCGTTTCGCTCAACATGCTGAGTATGCCCGCGTCGTGCTCGATCTGGCGGCCCCCTCCAGCATTGTGCGCGAGGCGCGCGG
>CALBSY010000532.1 GCA_937967725.1 uncultured Alphaproteobacteria bacterium
GCCGTAGCGGCGCCACGCTGCAGGCGCCTGCTCTCGGCGCCCAGACGCACGCCGTTGGCGCGGGTGTCGCGGATGTAGACGCCCTCCCCAGCCAGGCGCAGACTGCAGTGACGACGGGACAACTCGCACGCGGAGTCGCTGATTGGCCAAGCCGCGGCAGCATCGCGGCCGACGGCCATTTCGGCGGATGACAGCACACGGCTCTCGATCGGCCGAAACGGATCTGCGACGTGGAACAATCTCAGCGTGACCATTGCGCACCTCGTACGCTCACTTCAGCAGTGTTGGCGGATTGGTTGGCGGGCGCGGTGATCATCGTCGCCTCAAGGTTGGCCGGCTGCCCGCTCGCGCCAGATTCCACGCGTTTCTGCACCGTCGCGGCCAAGGCGTTGAATGACTCGAACAGATCGCCGAATTCATCCCGCCGCCGATGCGAAATTCGAAATTCGAGGTCGCCGTCGGCGGCGTCGCGCAACGCCTGTCTCAGCTGACGCATCGGGCGCATGAACAACTTGGTGGCGCCGACGGTCAGGCCGGCGACCAACGCAAGCGTCAGCACGCCCAATCCAATCAACATCGCACGTGTTAGCGCGGCCGCCGCGTCCAACTCGGTACGCCGGACACTCACCTCGACGAGCCCTACCTGGCGCCCCGCATATTCAATCGGCCGTGAGAAGCGAAAACTGCGCACGCCGTCCGACGAACGCATCGTGGTAACCGTCACGTTCGCGCGGTCACCCACAATGCGCCGGCCGTTGGGCGCGAGATAGCGTGCGCCGATCATGTCCGCGGAACTCGCCGCTTGAACGACGCCCTCATGATCCACGACCAGCAGCTGCGTCACGTTCGGGTCAGCGGCCGCGCTCATCACAAATGCCTGCGCTGGCACCCAGTCTCGTTCTTCAGCCGGCAGCGCGATGTTCTCAGCCGCAGCGAGCGCCGCATTACTGGCAACAAACGACACAATCGATGAGCCCGAAGCCAACGCCACGCGCTCCATGGCTTCATATTGCCGATGGACGACGAACCCGATGCCTATTGATAACACCACGGCAGTGATCGCTGTCGTAAGCAGCGCCATGCGTGCGGAGAGTGGCAAACGCCGGCGAGCGCCATCGGCTTGAGCATTGTCGTAGGCCGTTTTCTCGCGCTGCAACGCCTCGAAGAGCGCCGCGCCGTTCGCAAAACGTTTTTCCGGGCGTTTGGCGAGCAGCTTCTCGACGACGAACTGCAGCCCGCGCGGGCACTCTGGGGTGACGTCGATTGGCGGCGGATCTTGTTGCGTGATCTGAAGGGCGAGCGTGGCCGCGCTCGCGCCGTTGAACGCCGGCTTGCCTGTGATCAGTTCGTACAGCAGCGCTCCGACCGAAAAGAGATCTGAGCGTCCGTCGAGTTCGCGGCCCAACGCCTGCTCGGGACTCATGTAGCGGGGGGTGCCGACCACTTGCCCAATCTGGGTGCGGACCGCCTCCGCCTGCTGCGTCGCCGCGCATTGCTCAACGCGCGCGATGCCAAAGTCGAGAATTTTGACCGAGCGTCCATCCTTCGCCAGCATGATGTTCGACGGTTTGATGTCGCGGTGCACAACGCCTTGTTCGTGCGCGTACCGCAGGGCATCGGCGAGCTGGCAACCGATGTCGATGACCTCGCCGGCGGAGAAACGCCCGCGACGCTCGGCGGCCTGATCCAGCGGCTCGCCCTCCAACAACTCCATCGCGATGTAGGGAAATCCCTCGATCTCGCCGACGTCGTAGATGGTCACGATATTCGGATGCGACAGCGCGCCGGCGGCGCGCGCTTCGCGCAGAAAGCGTTCGGTGAACTGCGGATTGCGGCAATACTCGCGCTTCAGCACCTTAATCGCGATCGCGCGATTGATGCCGGGATCGTATGCGCGATACACATTGGCCATGGCCCCTTGGCCAATGCGCGCCTGGATCTGATATCGTCCGACAATCTTCATATTAGTTCGCGCCTCCGCCGGACGATCGCAACGACGCCTGGAGCCGGAGCGCTCGATCGAGATCGCGCCTGATGGCGGGGTTTTCCGAGTCCAGCGTTTGCGCCTGACGCAGCAGTGAAACGGCGCTATCCACTTGTCCGCCATTCATGTGTTGCAATGCTTGCAGCCGCAGTTGGTTGGCCCGCGCCGGATCAATGCCCCGCAAAGTAGCCGTCGCCGCCGGCGCACTCGATGGCGCCGGCGCCGCAGGAGCATTTGTCGATACCGCAGACGCCGCCGTCAGATTTTGTCCAGGACGTCGCGGTATCATCAGCGTTTGACCCGCCCGCAACTGGTTAGGCGCATCGAGTTGGTTGTAACGCGCGAGGGCGTAAAACATCAGGCTGTCGCCGAGAAAACGCTCGGCGAGCGCCGACATCGTTTCGCCTTGGCGCACCGTGTACGGACGGGCGTCCGCACCCAGCACCTCGCGCGGATCGCGTTCAA
>CALBSY010000533.1 GCA_937967725.1 uncultured Alphaproteobacteria bacterium
CTGCAGAGCATGGCCGAGCCCGGCGGCATCCTGATCTCGCAGCAAGTCTACGATCACGTGCAGAAGAAGCTCTCAGTCGGCTTCCACTATCTGGGCGAACGGCATCCGAAGAATTTCGCGGAAGCGGTCAACGTCTACAGCGTCGGCGTTGCTGGCGAGACCGCGCCGGCCGGCAAGAAAGGCAAACAGCGCAAGGCTGCCGCCGCGCCCGGCTCGAAGCGCGCGCGCTGGATCGCGAGCGCGCAGCGCTGGGGCGTCATTCTTGCCGTGCTCCTGGTGCTCGATCTGATGACCGGCCCGCCGTTTTGGGTGCAGTGGCCAGCGCTTGGGGTGGCGCTCCTGTTAGCGCTGCGCTCGGGGCCGCTCTTCGAGCCTGCGGATTGAACTGTCCGCTCTGGCGGCTGGCCAAAACCCTGGCACAATAGCACCATGCCGCTTGAGAACTGGATCGCCTTTACCGCCGCGTCGTTCGTGATCGGGATCATTCCCGGGCCGGGCGTCACCATGATTGTCGGCTACGCGTTGGCGGCTGGGCGACGCGCAGCGCTCTCCGCGGTCGCCGGCGCTGCGGCCGGCAACTTCACCGCCATGTCGTTATCGCTTGCCGGCGTTGGCGCGGTGCTGGCCGCCTCCGCCCTTGCCTTCACTGTGCTGAAATGGATTGGCGCTGTGTATCTGATAGCGCTCGGGCTCTTCACCATCGGCAAAAGCTTGCGTCCCGATACAGACCAACAGCCGCCGATTGAAGCGCGCATGACGTTTCTCGGCACGTTCGCCGTCACCGCGCTCAATCCGAAGACGATCGTGTTCTTCGTGGCGTTCGCGCCGCAATTCATGGCGCCTGCGCAACCCTATGCGCCGCAGGCTATCATTCTGACCGCCACCTTCGTGCTGTTGGTTGCAGCGACTGACGCGGCGTATGCATGGCTCGCATCGAGCTTCGCGCCAGCGCTGCGCCGCCCCGGTGTACGGCGCTGGGCTGAGCGCGCAGGCGGCGGAGCACTGCTCAGCGCCGGCCTGGCGACTGCCGCCGCGCGAGCGAGTTAGGCCGCTGGTCGAACCCTGCGCCGCATTCGTCGCAGAAGTCTGACATCGACGCGCGCGCTTGCCAGACTGCGTTCTCATCGGAGGCTCGGCATGAAGAATCTACTCGCACCGCTCGCCGCGCTCGCGCTTGCGGCGTGCGCCAGCTCAATCGCCAATGCTCAGCAACAGGCGCAGCAGCCGCCGTGCGCGGCGCAGGAATTCCGGCAGATGGATTTTTGGGTGGGCACGTGGGATGTGAGCTGGGACGCGGTGCAAGGCATCCCAGCGGGCTCCGGCACGAATGCGATCACCCGCGAATACAACGATTGCGTCATCCAAGAGCAATTCGATGGCGGCGCGAGCACCGGCGGCCTGATCGGCCACTCGGTGTCGACCTATTCTGCGCCGGCGCAAACGTGGCGGCAGACCTGGGTCGACAACCAGGGCGGCTATTTTGCACTCACCGGCGGGCAGGTGGGTGATGATTTCATCCTCACCTCGTACCGGATAAACACCGATACGCCGCTCCCGCGCATGGTTTTCACCGACATA
>CALBSY010000534.1 GCA_937967725.1 uncultured Alphaproteobacteria bacterium
TGGAGGCGTTCAGGCGCCGTTTCGGTTTGCCGGAAATTGCGGCGCGGCTGATGGCGGCGCGTGGCGTCGTGATGGACGACGCGGAAGGTTTCCTGGCGCCGACGCTGAAGACGCATTTTCCCGATCCGTCGAGCTTCGCCGACATGGACGAAGCCGCGCGCGTGATCGAAGACGCGATCGTCAGCGGACGTTCCGCCGCGGTGCTGGCGGATTACGATGTCGATGGCGGCTCTTCCGCCGCACAGTTGGTGCGCTATTTTCGCGCGCGCGGGCGCGAACTGCAAATCTACGTCCCGGACCGGATGAAGGAAGGTTACGGCCCGTCTGCGCTGGCGTTCGAGCGGCTGAAAGAACAGGGCGTTGAGCTGGTTATCACGGTCGACTGCGGCGCGGCGGCGGAGGCAGCGCTGAATGCCGCGGCCGAACTGGGCCTCGATGTTGTCGTGCTCGATCACCACCTGATGAGCGGACCGCCGCCAAAAGCGCGCGCGGTGGTCAATCCCAACCGAACCGATTGCCGGTCTGGACAGGGCGCGTTGACCGCCGCGGGCGTCGTGCTGGTGACACTCGCCGCGGTGAATCGGGAAGCGCGGCGGCGCGGATCGGTCGGCTCAAACGATTTGCCGGATCTGATTCAGATGCTCGATCTCGCCGCCATCGGCACGGTGTGCGATGTGGCGCCGTTGACGGGATTCAACCGCGCCATCGTTTCGCAAGGTCTCAAGATTCTGCGCAACGGCAAGAATATCGGCCTCGCGGCGCTGGCGGAAAGCGCGGGCCGCAAGGGCGGCGCGAGCGTGTACGATTTTGGCTTCATACTTGGGCCGCGCATCAATGCGGGTGGACGCGTCGGCGATGCTTCGCTGGCGACGCGGTTGCTCTCCACCGAGGATTCGGAAGAGGCGCGCGAACTCGCGGCGACGCTGGAGGCGCTGAACCAGGAGCGGCGCGCGCGCGAGGCGGAAATGCTGGCGGAGGCCGAAACAGAAGCGCTGGCCGAAGCCGAGAAGCGCGCAGTCGTGATCGTCGGCTCGCACCGTTGGCATCCGGGCGTGATCGGCATCGCGGCCGGGCGGCTAAAGGATCGGCTAATGAAGCCGACCATTGTTTTGGGCGGCGTGAGCGAGCACGAACCTGCCAAGGGCTCGGGTCGCTCCACCCCGGGCGTCAATCTCGGCGCGGCCGTGGCGAAGGCGAAGGTGGAAGGGCTGCTGATCAATGGCGGCGGCCACGCAGCGGCGGCGGGTTTGACCGTTGCGTGGGACAAGGTCGACCAGTTGAAGGACTTTCTAGCCGATGCGTTGGCGGGCGAAATCGAAGCGGCATCAGGCGAAGCGCGCGCTCTTTCGATCGATGCGGCGGGCGCAGTGTCGGCGGTGGACCTCGATCTAATCGCGGCGCTGGAACAGATTGGTCCCTACGGGCATGGCCATCCCGAACCCGTGTTTGCGCTGCCGGATGTGCGCGTCTGCTTTTCCAAACTGGTGAAGGAAGAACATGAGCGCTTCACACTGGAGGATGCGCGCGGCGCGCGTGTGGGCGGCATCGCTTTTCGGGCTATGAAAAGCCCGTTGGGCGAAGCGCTGCTGAAGCGCGATGGGACCTTCCATGCCGCTGTGCGGGTCAAACGCAATGAATGGAATGATACCGTACGCGCCGAAGTCGAAATTGTGGACTTGGCGGCGGCGGGCTGACGTTGCGCCGGGTTGAGTGGACGCTTCGTCTGTGCAAGCTGCGGCGCCATGACAAGAGCATCACTTCCCGAAAAAGGCATGGCCTGGGAGCCCATCGAGGCGCGGCTGCGCGAAAAAGCGGCCGGCGACGTGAAATGGCGCGAGGGCAAGACCGGGCTCTACATCTTCAACGCCGGTCCGGAGGTCGAACGGGTGAAAAAGGCGGCCTACGCCATGTTCTCGGAGGAGAACGGGCTGGGACCGGCGGCATTTCCGAGCCTCGCGCAGATGGAGCGCGAAGTGGTTGGTTTCGGGCTGTCGCTACTGAACGCGCCGGACGGCGCTGCGGGCGCCATGACCAGCGGCGGCACGGATTCTATCGTCATGGCGGTGAAGGCGGCGCGCGATTACGCGCGCGCCAAGGGCAAGACGGGGCCGTTCAATATCGTCACGCCGCATTCTGCGCATCCGGCGTTTCATAAGGCGGCGATGCGGATGGATGTGGAAGGGCGGCGGGCGGCGCGGAAGGATTACCTCGCCGATCCGGCCGCGATTGGCGACGCTGCAGACAATCAAACGATCATGATCGTCGGGTCAGCGCCGTGCTTCCCCTTCGGACTGATCGATCCGATCGACGAATTGGGCGAGCTGGCGCAGCGGCGCGGGCTGTGGCTGCACGTCGATGCATGCGTCGGCGGCTACATCGCGCCGTTTGTCCGAATGAACGGCGCCGCGCTGCCAGCGTTCGATTTCGCCGTTCCGGGCGTATCCTCGATTTCGGGTGATCTGCACAAGTACGGCTATGCCTCCAAAGGCGCCTCAACAGTGTTCTTCCGCAGCGAGGCGCTGAAGGAGCACATGATCTTCGACGCCGGGCCGTGGCCGCTCGGACGTATGGTCACACCGACCCTTGCGGGCACGCGTCCGGGCGGCGCCATCGCCGCAGCGTGGGCGGTGGTGCATTTCCTTGGCGTGGAGGGCTATTGCGAAAAGCAAGCAATGGTGACGCAGGCGCGCGAGAAGATCGAAGCGGGCGTGGAGAGACTCGGTTTTCGCGTGCTGGGTAAGCCGCAACTCGGCATCGTCTCATTCACGCATGATGAGGCGGATGTGTTTGGCCTGCTCGCCAAACTGCATCAGCGCGGCTGGATCACTGCGGCGAACATCGATCCTAAGGCGCTGCACCTGATGCTCTCGCCGGTTCATCTCGAGGCTGCGGAGGTCTATTTGCGCGATTTGCAGGCGGTGATGGACGAGGGCGCGGCGAGTGCGGCCCAGGCGCCCGGATACGCAGGCTGAGGGCGGCTTGCCAGCCCGGACGGGCGGCTCTATATGGCCGTCTCCCGCGTGTCCAAGCGGTTCCGTGGGCCCTTCGTCTATCGGTTAGGACGTCAGGTTTTCAACCTGAAAAGAGGGGTTCGATTCCCCTAGGGCCTGCCACTTTCCCGCCTTATGAGCCGCATCTTGCCCGTGCTAGAAGCGCGCCGCGTTAACACTTGAGGTTCAGACCGATGGCATGGATCGACGCCGTTCGCGCGCTTGCATTGGGAGCGGCGTTCGCGCTCGCTGGCTGCGCACAGCAGGAGATCGAGATCGCGGAGAGCGGCATGCGCGTCGAAGACGTGACCATCGAGACGAACCGCGGCCCGGCCCATTTCAGGGTCGAGGTGGCGGAGACCGAAGAGCAGCAAGCGCGCGGATTGATGTTCCGCCAGTCGATCGCAGACAATCGCGGTATGCTGTTTCCGTTCGAGCA
>CALBSY010000535.1 GCA_937967725.1 uncultured Alphaproteobacteria bacterium
CCACGACGCTTAGGGAATTCACATGTCGTTTTCGATTTTCGTCCGCAGTCTTGCGCTCATCAGCGCTCTCGTACCCGTCACCGCGCTTGCGCAGCAGCAAGAGGAAGAAGTCATCGTTACCGCGCCGCTGGAAGGCTCGCGCATCGAAAGCTTGCAAGGCGCTGAAGTGCTGCGCCGCGAAGATATCATCGAACAGCTTGGCGGAAATTTGGGCGATACACTTGACGCCACGCCCGGCATCGCCACCACCTTCTTCGGCGCCGGGGCGAGCCGCCCGATTATTCGCGGCCTCGGCGAGGACCGCGTGCGCGTCCTGCAAAACGGCATCGGCGCGATCGACGCTTCGACGGTGTCGCCGGACCATGCGGTGACCTCTGACGGACTGGACGCCGAGCGTATCGAAATCCTGCGCGGCTCCGCGGCGCTCGCCTATGGCGGCAATGCCATTGGCGGCGTCGTCAACGTGATCGATCAGAGCATCCCGACACGCGCCATCGGGGGCTTGGAGTTCAGCGGCCTTGCCGCCTACTCCAGCGTGGACGATGGCCTAAACGGCGCGGCCGATGTCGGCATCGGCGCGGGTGCGCTAGCGTTCCGCTTGAACGCCTCCGCCAGCGAAACCGACCCGTACGATACCCCGCTTGGGGTCGCCTCGAACCAATACACGATCGCGCGCGCCTATGGCGCCGGCGGCGCCCTGACGGGCGATTGGGGTTTTGCCGGGCTCGCCATCAAGCACACTGAGGACGAGTACGGCCTGCTGCCGCACCATGATGACGAACCGGCGGGCCATATCGAGATGGAGCAGACACGGATCGAGTCGCGCGGCGATTTCCGCGTCAATCTCGGGCCGTTCGACCGGCTCGATTACGGCGTTCAGCATGCCGACTACGAACACACCGAGTTCGAAGGCGATGGCGCCCCCGGCACGGTATTCACCAGCGAGGGTTGGGAGGCGCGGCTTGAAGCGCATCACCGCGGCGATCGGCTGCGGGGCGCAATCGGGCTGCAAGGCAGCGATGTGGATTTTGCCGCCGAGGGCGAGGAAGCGTTCATTGGCGCGACGAACACCACTGATCTCGGGGCGTTTGTTGTGGAACGTCTAGATTTTGGCGGCTGGGGCCTTGAAGCGGGCGCACGGTTCGAGCGACGCGAACACGACAACGTTGATGTAGGCAGGCGCGACTTCGATACGTGGAGCGCATCGGGCGGCGTCTTCTTCCGGCCGGCGCAGAACTGGTTCGTTGGCGGCACTATCGCCCGCACCGAGCGTGCGCCGACGGCGGTTGAACTTTTCTCAGACGGCCTTCACCTCGCCACCGAGAGCTATGAGGTCGGCAACCCAGACCTCAGTCCGGAGACGGCGCTTTCCTTCGAAATCTCTGCGCGGCGCGAGAGCGGGCCGTTCCGCTTCGAAATCAATCTCTACCGGATCGAGTTCGAGGACTATATCGCGCTCGTCGATAGCGGTGTGATCTTCTGGGTGGACGAAGACACTGACACCGAGGGCTTCGATCCGCCCGACGCCGCGCCCGTCGATGCCGAACTGTTCGGCGTGTTTGAGTTCCTGCAGCAGGACGCGAACTTCACCGGCGGCGAAATCTCAGCGCGCGCGCAACTGTTCGAAGCGGCCGGCTTCCAGTTTGCCGTCGATGGCGCCTACGACTGGGTGCGCGCGGCGTTCGACGATGGCGGCCATCCGCCGCGCATCCCGCCCTACTCGCTGACGGTCGGTTTGGAAGCGGAAAACGCGAACTGGACCGGGCGCGTGGAAGCGGTGCGCACGGGCGCACAAGACCGCCTGGCTGCATTCGAGACGCCGACGGACGACTTTACCTTCCTCAACGCTTCGCTCGCCTTCCGGCCCGGCGGGCAAGAGGGGCCTTGGACGATCCGGCTCGACGGGCGCAACCTCACCGACGAACTTGGCCGCGTGCACAGCTCATTCTTGAAAGACGATCTGCCGCTGCCAGGGCGCAATCTGCGCCTAACTCTGCTGGCGGAGTTCTAGCTATTCGGCGCTGTAAACCAGCGCGAATTCGGACACGACCGGTGCGGCGCGGCGCACCTCGGCGCTATCGGAGGCAAACTCACTGTCGCCGACAGCGCCGGTGTCCTGGCCGGTAGCCGTGAAGCGCACGCGGGTAAGGCAGCCGTTCGCCGGGGCGAATGCGCCGCCGCGCCAGTCCGCGACCGTGCCGCCATAATCCCATTGAAAGCCGTACAGTGTGAAGGCTGTGCCGTTGGCGGCTTCCACATCGGTCAGCGACTGACCCAGCGAGAGCGTGTTCGGTCCGGTCCAAGCGCTGTTTTCGCCGGACACACTGATCGTCGCCGGATTCACCCGCGCGGCCGGATCGCGCCACACAATCTCCAGCCGCCGCATCGGGTCGTTCGGGTAAAGGATCGTAGCTGTATAGTCTTCGCCTTCCGGGCCCGGCACGATCTGGTCGACGAGATTCTCAGCGCCGAACGAAGCCGCGAGCGCCTCCGCCGTTGCGTCTTGGAACGCCGTACAACTCAGCACCAAATCCTGCGCAGGTTCTCCCGGCGCCGGCGTCTCCGCCGGATTACAGGCCGCCAATGTAAACAGCGCCACGGCGCGCACTGGCGTTAGCGTCCAATTCGTCATTTACAAACCCACCCAGCCTTTCGATTACAGCATCGCCGGGATCACCCGATCCGGCGGTTTGTGTCCATCAGCGAAGGTCTTGATGTTGATGATGACCTTCTCGCCCATATCGATGCGGCCTTCGAGCGTGGCCGAGCCCATATGCGGCAACAGCACAACGTTCGGAAGCTTCTTGAGTTTCGGATTGATCGCCGGTTCGTGCTCAAAAACGTCCAGCCCCGCGCCGGCGAGTTCCTTCTTCTCCAGCATGCGCGCCAACGCTGCTTCGTCGATGACTTCGCCGCGCGAGGTGTTCACGACATAGGCGTGCGGCTTCAGCAGCGCCAAGCGGCGCGCGCTGAGCAAGTGATATGTCGCCGGGGTGTGCGGGCAATTGACCGACACGATGTCCATCCGCGACAGCATCTGATCGAGGCTCTCCCAATAGGTCGCCTCTAGTTCGCTCTCGATGTGTGCGCTGACGCGGCGGCGATTGTGATAGTGAATCTGCAGACCGAACGCCCGGGCGCGGCGCGCCACGGCCTGGCCGATCCGCCCCATGCCGATAATACCCAGCCGCTTGCCCCAAATGCGCCGGCCCATCATCCAGGTCGGCGACCAGCCGACAAATTCGTCGCTCTCGACCACCTTCACGCCTTCGATGATGCGGCGCGGCACGGCGAGGATCAGCGCCATGGTCATGTCGGCGGTGTCTTCGGTCAGCACCCCGGGCGTGTTGGTCACGGTGATGCCGCGCTGCACCGCGGTCTGTACGTCGATGTTGTCGACGCCGGCGCCGAATTGCGCGATCAGCCGGA
>CALBSY010000536.1 GCA_937967725.1 uncultured Alphaproteobacteria bacterium
TCATCGCTGAACGTGTCAAGCCGATCGCCGAAGCGATCGAGGTCGCCGGTGAACTTGTTGTAGAAGATGACGGCCGGAATGGCGGCGACAAGACCGAGCGCGGTCGCGAACAGCGCTTCGGCGATGCCCGGCGCGACGACGGCGAGATTGGTCTGTTGTTGCGCGGCGATGTTGGTGAAGGCGTTCATGATGCCCCACACCGTGCCGAACAGGCCGATGAACGGCGCCGAGGCGCCAACGGTCGCGAGCACGCCGAGATTACGTGAGGCGCGGCCCATCTCGCGCGAGATCTGCGCCGCCATCAATCTATCGACGCGCTCCATCATCAAGTGCGCGCTATCTCCGGGAACGCCGGCGCGGCGCGCCTCGCGCCATTCGCGCGCAGCGGCGGCGTAGACGCGCGACAGCGCATCGCGCGGACGCTCGCCACGGTCTTCCAGATCGTCGAGCGACCTGCCCGACCAGAACTCGCGCTCAAAGCGGCGTGCATGCTGTTCGAGGTCGCCGAACTGCAGCCACTTGTCGACCGCAACGGCCCACGACCAGATCGAGGCCACCGCGAGGATCAGCATCACCGCCTTGACCACCGGGTCGGCTTCGAGAAACAGGGTCCAAATGGTGATCTGTTCTACGCCGGATTCCATGCTCGCTCCCGCATCCGCGGCCAACATCCTCAGCCGCGCCCCGGCCCGGTGTAGAGCCGGATGAGTTTGTCAAAAGCTGGACGCCGAGGGCTCTAGAAATGGTTTAAGCCGCTCTAATAGCATCGCCGGCGGCTTCCGGGGCTTTCCCGTGAGCGAGATGCAACAGACCTGGACCGCCGCCGTGACAAGCGTTTCGGCCCCGCTCTGCAGCTTCTGAGCGATAAAAATGCGCGGCCCCCGCATTGTTTCGAAGGCGGTTTCCACAACCAGCGCATCGTCGATCCGGGCCGGCTTCAGGAATTCCAGCGTCATGCGATTGACCGCGAAGCCCAGCGGCTGGGCCTCTTCCAAGAGCGCACTGTGATGAATTCCGGCGAGACGCAGAAAGTCGCTCCTGCCCCGCTCGAAATAGCGCAGATAGTTGGCGTGATAGACGAGGCCGGTGAAGTCGGTGTCCTCGTAATAGATGCGCACCGGCAGATAATGAATGCGGCCGTCAAAGCGGCCGGCGGTCGGTTGGTCACTCATTCCGATGCGATACACGATCGCCGCGGACAGCCCAAGCAAGCACGGTGGGCGCCACCGCGACCGCACCGACCAGCCGGCGCGCCGTGGTGAGGGCGATGCGATGCAGCCAGCGCAGCGGGCGCTCCAGCACACGCAGCGCGATGAGATTGGCCGTCACCGTTACAACGAGCAGCGCAATGAAGAAGACGGCGTGGTCAGCGGCGACGTGCGGCGCGACGAAGCGCGAGATGAGCTGATTGCCGACATGCAAAAACAGACTGTTCAGCACGAGCAAGTTCAGCGAATTGCCGCCCCAAGCGTCCAGGCGCCGGCCAACGACGCCGCCGAAACGCGCGAGCAGAATCGCCAACGCGCTCGCGAACGCGACGCCAGCGACGGAGGTTGCCGCGAACAGCGGCAGATTGCCGAACTGACCGTGGATCATAGTGACGCCGAAGCGATCGTTGAGCCACGGGGCGCCGCACACAGCTGAAGCATCCCAGCGGCATCCTTGATTGAGATCGAACGTCGCCGCCAACACGGCGCCGCCAATCAACAGCAACGCATAGGCTGCAGACGGGCGCCGTTCGATTGCATGAAAGACGCTTCGCGTGGCGTGACCGGCAATGAAGAAGACAAAAGCGACGCCGAGCAGGTTGATTTGCCAATAATTGCGCCAGCCCAATTCGGTCGACGCCAACGTGGTCGCCACCAGCAGCGCGGCGAGCACGGCTGCGACGGCTTTCGGCAAGCGCACGGCGAGCGCAGCCAGCGCATGCACTAAACCGAGCGCGACGAGAAACCATAGCGCCGAAAGCGAGAAAAAATCGCCGAATAGAGTCATGCGGCCGACGCCGCCGGCGAATGTCGCAGGGTCCATCGGGTCGGCGCCCAGGCGCGGCATGAGGCCGGTCACCGTCGCAACCAGCCGCGCCACGTCATAGAGCGCGCTCGCCAGCAGTGCGATCAGCACCAGCGAGAGCGCCTGCCGCATCGTTGTGCTCAGCGCCTTATCCTCGCGCCAGCCGACGCCAGACAGGAAGAAGAAGAACGCCATCATGAACGAGGCGCCGAATTTCCACTGCAGGAACGCCGCTTCGCTGAAGCTCTCGCCAGCGCCCATGAACCACGGCGCCAGCGCATGGCCGTAGATCACGCTGATGATGGCGATCCCGCGCCCGACATCGAGCGCATTAGCCTTCTCACGGCTAAATCCGGTCCAGTGCGGGCGCATCATGGCGCGACCCAATCACGATCCGCGCCGCAGCCGAACCTAAAGCGCGCCGTTCGCGAATTTAAACGCAGCGCGTCGCCACCGGGCGGCAAATTAACGATCCGGCGCGAGCGTAAGCGCTAAAGCAGCGGCGCGAGTTCGAATTTCTGGAACTGCCGTCGCCTCCCAGTAAGCGCCCTGGGTTACCGGCCCGATCGCGTAGAGTTCCTGTTGCGGCGCGCCCGAAGCTGCGAGCACGCGGCCGTCCGCATCCACATCGATGCCGAGGCCGTTGGCGGGCGCGCGGATAATCCCTTCGTCAAGCATCTGGCGCACGAGCGGCTCTTGAGAGAGCCAGGGATCCATCGCCGCGCCGGAGCAATTCACCACGCCCGCCACCTCCAGACGGTGGCGTGCGCGGCTGCCGCGCTGCCGGTGCTGCAGGTGCACCTGACGTCCAACCTGCTCGGCTGAGACAATCTCGCCAGCCAGAATGCGCAAGCGGCCCTCGGCTTGCAGCGCCGCGACCTGCGCGGCGATTTCCGGCGCGGCGCGATGCCGATGGGCATCCCACCAGGGGCGCAAATGGCGCAGGAACCGCAGCTGCGCCTCAAGCGGCAGCCGCCGCCAGAGCTCAGGCGTCCGCGCGCGCAACCGATCGACTGCGTGTTGCCACGGCTCACCGCGCTCAGCCATCGCGCGCACGTCTCTGCGGATGGCATGCAGAGCCTCGCTTAGGGGCAGCGGCAAGTTCTGAGCAACCGGCGCGGGCGGCGCCGGATTTGTGAGATGCGCGCGCGGCAATTGCCC
>CALBSY010000537.1 GCA_937967725.1 uncultured Alphaproteobacteria bacterium
CTACGACATGCGCAAGCAGGGAGGGGCGTTCCGCAACGCGAACGGTCTTACCATAGACGACACCCGCACGCGCCACCGCGGTG
Organism: uncultured Alphaproteobacteria bacterium; assembly: GCA_937967725.1. Taxonomy (GTDB): domain Bacteria; phylum Pseudomonadota; class Alphaproteobacteria; order Caulobacterales; family Aquidulcibacteraceae; genus Vitreimonas. Next base: position 84 of record CALBSY010000537.1, read on the forward strand.
TTGAAGCGGCATTCGATGCGCCGCTCAGCGATACGCTTAGCCTAAGCGGCTGGCTTAGTTACGCCGATCACACCTACCGTTTCACCAGCCTCGCGGATGGAATCGTCTATGGCGCGCGCACTGAATCGGCGCCCGAATGGACGGGTGCGCTATACATGCTGTGGCGGCCCACTGCCGCGACGGAGCTGGAGCTGGGGTGGCGCCACGTTGGCGACTACATCACCGACGCGTCTGGCGCGCACGGCTATCCGGGACACGACATCTTCTCGCTGCGCGGCGCATGGCGTGTGAATGAAGCCGTTCAGGTGTTCGGAACCGTGCGCAACCTCACCAACACCGATTACGCCGAACGCGCGGACTTTGGCTTTGGCAATGAGCGGTATTTTCCAGGCGAGGATCGCGCCTTTTCATTGGGCTTGCGTGTCAGCCGATAGCGCTACTCCGCTGGCGTGCGGTGCGACTCCGGAGCTGGGCGCCAGCGGCTAAAGATGCCGCGGAACCAGTTCTCGAGCTTGTCGATCAGCACGAACATGGCCGGGATAAAGATGAGGCTGAGCAGGGTCGAGAGCATGAGGCCGCCGATCACAGCCGCACCCATGCCCTGGCGCAGCGTGCCGTCGACACTCCACCCCAGCGCCGCCGGGATCATGCCGCCGGACATAGCAAACGTGGTCATGACGATGGGCCGCGCGCGCTTGATACCGGCATCCATCAATGCCTCGTAGCGGTTCATGCCGGCGTGCATCTTCTCCTCCGCGAAGTCGACCAGAAGAATCGAGTTCTTGGTGACGAGGCCCATCAGCATCAGCAGACCGATCAAGGCGAATAAGGAGAGCGGCTGATTGGAAACAATGAGCCCAAGGAAAGCGCCGCCAATCGAAAGCGGCAACGCCATCAGAATCGTTATGGGCTGGAAAAAGTCGCGAAACAGCAGCACCAGCACGGCATAGATCAGCAGAATCCCCCACAGCATGGCTGTGCCGAAGGCGGCGAACATCTCCTGCGTGTCCTCGGTTTGCCCGGCGGAGGCCAGGCGCACCCCAGGGGGCGGGTCCGATGCTTGCGGCATGCGGAACACTTCTGTTTGCGCATCGCCCAATTCCACACCCGGCACGACGTTGGCGCCGACACTGACAGCGCGCTCGCGGTCACGCCGCTCAATAGTCGCTTCACCCAAACCGAACGATATGTCGGCGACCGCATCCAGCCGGACAGGCGCTCCGGTGGTCGATTGCACCGGCAGCGCGCGGATCGTGTCGAGGTCGGCGCGTTCATCGGGGCGGACAGTGACGCGAATAGGGATTTGGCGATCGGCCAGATCGAAGCGCGGTAGGTTTTGCTCCACATCGCCGGAGGTTGCGATGCGCACTGCGGACGCGAGCGCGGCCGAGGAGACGCCCAGTCGCGCCATATCGGCTGAGCGCGGCCTGATCTGCAATTCCGGCGTGCGAAGCGCCGAGGTGTTTCGCACATCGATCAGCGACGGAGAGGCTCGCATGGCGTCGGCCAGTTCCTCCGCGGCGCGGTTCACAGCGGCTGCGTCGGCGCCGACGAACTGCACCGTTATGTCGTAGCCGACCGCTCCGCCCTGGTCCTGCACGAACGCGGCGCGATAGTTCGGGTAGGCGGAGAGCATCGGCCGCATCACCTGTTGCAGCGCATAAGCCGATCTGTTGCGTTCGCTGCGCGGGGTGAGCTGGATATAGAGCTCGCCGCTGGAGGCTGCGCCCGCCGTGCCGTTGATCGACGCGAACACGCCTTCGACCTCAGGCAGTTCGCGCAGTTGCGCGCTCATCTGGTTCATGACGCGGTCCGCATCCAACACAGGCGTGCCAGGGGGCATCTCTACGCGCGCTTGAATCGTGTCGCTGTCGAAGCGTGGAATGAAGGTGAATGGCACCTGGGTCGCCAGAAAAAGCGACGAGATGAATACGGCTAGCCCCATCCCGACCGTCTTCCACGGGTTGTGAATCGCCCAGTGAAGCGTGTCGCGATAAAACAGCGCGAACGCGCCGGGCTTCGGTTCGGCGTCGTGGCCTTTGTTCTTCAGGAAGAACGCCGCCATCATCGGCGTGATTAAGCGCGCGACCACAAGGGAGAAGAAAGTCGCGGCGGCTACGGTCAGGCCGAATTCGCGGAAGAACGGCCCGACGCCGCCGGTCATGAAGCTGACGGGTACGAACACGCAGATAATGGTCGCGCTTGTCGCGACGACGGCGAGGCCGATTTCGTCCGCGGCCTCGAGCGCGGCCTGATAGGCGGACTTGCCCATCCGCATGTGCCTGACGATGTTCTCGATTTCAACGATGGCGTCATCGACCAAGACGCCCGCCACCAACGCCAGCGCGATCAAGGTCACCATGTTCAGTGTGAAGTCGAACACCTCCATCACGGCGAAGGTTGGAATGATGGAGAGTGGAATGGCGGCGGCGGCGATCAACGTGGCGCGGAAATCGCGCAGGATCAAAAACACCACCATGCACGCGAGCAGCGCGCCTTCGATCAGCGCATGGATCGAGCTCTCGTGC
>CALBSY010000538.1 GCA_937967725.1 uncultured Alphaproteobacteria bacterium
CATTGCCGGAAGGGGGACCTGCCCCGAGGACACTTCATTTGGCAGAAGTAGCCGCGCCGCGCCGCCGAGCATCACGCCGATCAGTGTTTCACTCGACACCTGCAACGCCATGCCCCAAGCGCTCGCTGCCGGCTCGGGAACGCTATCGGCCAGCGCCGGCGCAAGCGCGATCGCCAACACCAACGCAAACCCCAACCTGATGCGCGCCGGCACTGAGGGCTCGCCAAAGCCAGGCAGCAACATAATCATCGCGCCAACCCGCGCGAACACGAGCGCCGCGGCCCATATCTCGACGCCATAGAGCGTGAGATTCATCTAGAACGCCGCGATGCGCTGGAAGACATCCTGCATGAAGCCGCCGAGCAATCCGCCCATGATCGGCAGGAACAGCAAGATGGCGAAGAAGATCGAGAGAATCTTCGGCACGAACACGAGCGTCTGTTCCTGAATTTGCGTCAGCGTCTGCAGCAACGAGACGACCAGCCCGACCACCAAGCCAACGATCATTGGTCCGGCCGCCACCAGCACCGTGACCCAAATCGCCTCGCGCCCGAGATCGAGCACTTCCGCTCCGCTCATAGCCGCTCCCTGGGCCTGCCCGGCAAATTCTGCCGGATCCTGCCTCAGGGACGCCTGTCGCGGTTAATGCGAGGTTTCCGCCCCGGGTCGCGCCGGCTTAAGTCTCCGCAACCCAGCGCCGCCGACCTGCGACAGTCCAACATGTGCCTCGGCGGCAACACTGCAACTCTGTTTGCAACGGAAGCATCCAAAATACCGAATCTCTCTCATCTTACGTTCAGGCGCGCATGGAACGATGGGGCGTTCCGAAACGTAAGAGGCGCCAGAGGAAACGCGTCAGGGGCTGACCCATGTTGAAGTCGATCGGTGCATTTTTCCGCGGCCTGTTCGCCCGCCGCGACGACAATTTCAAAGCGCTGCTGCTCGCCGATCTCGGCATCAAGCGCTAGGCGCGTCCGTGCGGCGCTACCCGCCCGGCGGCGCGCCGGCGGCGAAGCTCTCGATCAGGCTGCCCGCAACCAATCGCCAACCGTCCACCAGAACGAAGAAGATCAGCTTGAACGGCAAGCTGATGGTCACCGGCGGCATCATCATCATGCCCATCGCCATCAGCAGTGAGGCCACCACCAAGTCGATAATCAAGAACGGCACGAACAGCATGAAGCCGATCTCGAACGCGCGCCTGAGCTCGGACACCATGAACGCCGGCGCCAGCACCCGCAACGGCGTCTCCTCTGCACTCGTTGGCGGCGTCTCCATCCGCGCCATGTCGATGAACAACATCAGATCCTGCTCGCGCGTTTGCGCCACCATGAAGCGCTTGAGCGGTTCGACAATGCGCGGAAAAGCCTCATCCAGCGGCATTTCCTCCTGCAGCACAGGTCCGATGCCCGCCTCGTAAGCCTGCTGCCATACCGGCTGCATCACGAACGCGGTGAGGAACAACGCGAGTGACACGATCACCACGTTCGGCGGCGCCTGCTGCAAGCCGATCGCCGTGCGCAACAACGACAACACAACCACGATGCGCACGAAACTCGTGGTCATGATCAGGATCGAAGGCGCGAGCGACAGCACCGTGATCAGCGCCGTCAGCTGCAGCACGCGCGCGGTCAGGCCATCGCCGGTGCCGAGATTGATGCTGAGCGCCGGTTCGGCGTTTTGCGCGAACGCATCGCCGGCGCCGAACAGCGCGAATGCGGCAAGCAGCGAGATAAGCAGCGCGCGCTTCACGTCGGCGTTTCCTCGACAGCGGCAAACTCGCTCACGATCACGTCGCCCGTCGCCGAAAGCAGCAGCAAATGCTCCTTGCCGTCGCAGCGCACGATGACGAGGCGGCGGCGCGGATCGAGCATCAGGCTTTCGCTCACCTTCAAGCGCTTTGGCCCCTGCCCGTTCGCCTGCAGCATGCCCATGCGCCGCGCGCCCCAAGCGAGGCCGACGATAAGCGCCAGCGTGGCGATGAGCGCGAAGAGCGCGCGCGCCCAATCCATCCATTCCAATGCCGCCTCCGTTCTGGAGCACGGCTCCGTGGCTGGGACGGTTTGGTAAACGAGACCTTAATTTGCGCCGCCGAAATTAAGTCGCGCTTAACCATGCGCTGATCGACTAGGCAAAGTTTGCAGCGCTGAGTCGTTTCGCTTGGATATCGCCAACAGTCCGTTCTTCGGCATGCTCCGCGCCCGCCTGGACCAATTGTCCGAGCGGCAACGGCTGATTGCGGAGAACATCGCCAATGCGTCGACGCCGGGCTACCGGCCCCGAGATGTCGATACGGCGGGGTTCGAACGCTTGCTTGCCTCGGCGGCCGGCGGCCGCGGCGGCGTGACGCTGGTGCGGACCAATCCCGGACATATGAGCGCCGCCGGCGGTTCGGCCGAAGCGCAAATCGTCACGCGCGACGATAGCGAGACGACGATCGACGGCAACGCCGTGGTGCTCGAAGAACAAATGGCGCGAGCGGCCGAGACGCGGATGCAATTCGAGACCGGCATCGCGCTCTACCAAAAAGGGCTTGAGCTGATGCGCCTGGCGGCGCGTCCGCCCGGGCGGGGATAAATAAATGACCGATATCCAAGCCGCCATTTCCGCCGCCGCTTCCGGCATGCGCGCCCAAACGGTGCGCATGCGCATTGCCGCGGAGAATGTCGCCAACGCCTCGTCCACCGGGGACAACCCCGCCGAAGAGCCGTTCCGGCGGCGCATACCGCTGCTTGAATCGACGGCGCTGGCTTCCGGCGCGCAAGGCGTTCGCGTGCGCGGGGCCAGTTTCGACATGAGCGCGTTCCGCCAGGAGTACAATCCCGGCCATCCGGCCGCGGACGAGACGGGCTATGTGCGGCTGCCGAATGTCGACACGCTGGTGGAGATGATGGATTTGCGCGAAGCGACGCGCGCCTACGAAGCTAACCTCAACATGATCGAAGCCGCGCGCACCATGACCAACCGCGCGCTTGACCTTCTGCGGAGATAGACATGGCGATCGATCCTCTTTCAGCCTCGCGAGCATACCAACAAGCAGCCCAAGCGAGCCAAGGCCGCGGCGTCAGCGCCGGCGATGAGGCGGATTTCGGTTCGCTGGTGCAGGAAGCCATCCGCCAAGCCGGGGCCAGCGCCAATATCGCCGAACAGCAAGGACTCGCGGTCGCGGCCGGACAAGCCGACATCGTCGATGTCGTCACCGCCATCGCCGCGGCGGAAACGCAATTGCAAACCGTGATTGCCGTGCGCGACCAAGTCATTTCCGCGTATCAGGAAATTCTGCGCATGCCGATTTAGGGAACCTCTGTGCGGAACCGCGCGTTTTCGGCGCACAGTTCCGTATCTGGAGGGAAACCCATGCTTGGCTGGGCTATTGGCTTTTTCATCGCCGCGTTGGTTGCGGCTGTGTTCGGTTTTGGCGGCATCGCTTCGGCATTTACCGGCATCGCCATCATCATGTTCTGGGTGTTCGTCGCCCTGTTCGTGCTTTCGCTGGTGTTCGGCGCGTTCGGCGGATCGCACGCGGCCGGTCATGGCGGCAGCGGACGCACGGCGGCGACCATCGCCTTGGTCGCGGGCGTTGCGCTGCTGGCTTATGGCTGGGTCGACAACGACCTGGCGGCTGAGGGCGTCGGGCGCGCAGTCCGCCAGCCCGCCGTGGAGCTGGCAGAAGGCGCCTCCGACGCCATGCGCACCGCTGGCGAGCGCGCGGAAAATCTGGTCGAGGATACGTCCGACGAAATCCGCCGCGATACGTCGGACGGCTTGGACGAAGCATCCGACAACGTCGACCCCGACAACGAATAATTCCGCTTCCCTACCCCCACCGCACTGAAACGGCCCGAGCCTCGCTCGGGCCGCTTTGTTTTGCGCGCGCGGATGCGGGGCCGCAGCGCCCCGCGTCCCTTGCGTGTTTTCGGATCCGCCGCGCGGGCGCGCCTATGAGGTGTCCGCGCACGCGGCGCTCATTACTGTCGTGACGCGCAAAACTCGCAATTGCCGTTGATCTGTCGTCTGAAGTGAGGCGACTCTGGCGGCAGTCAGTAGCGCTATTTCTTCGCGCCCTTCTTGTCGTCCTTGTTCTGCTTGGGTTTGCGCTTCTCTTTGTTGGACCGCATTTGACCTTTGGCCATGACGTCATCTCCGTCGCTGAGGGCGGCGGCGATTAGGCAACAAGCGATGGGCGCTAGGCAATAAAAATTTCTGCGCCGGATGCGTCCCCCTCCCCTTGCGGGGAGGAGGAGTCGACGTTGCGCTCGCTCAGCGCTGGGCGCGTTTAGTCGGTGCAGTCGCTGTCGAGCAGGCCTTCGTCGTTCGGGCCGTTGCACTCGTCGTTGTCGTCAAAGAAATAGTCGACAGCCGCAGCGCCGGCGGCGGCGCCGGCCGCGACCGCGCAGCCGCTCGCTAAAGGCGCGGTAAGGCCGAGCAGGATGAGAGCCGCGACGCGCGTGGGGGTCTTCATGGTGCATCTCCGTCAAGCAGGTGATGCATGCCCAACCCGGTATTACCGCACAGGTTCCGTGGTTCGGGACTCGGGATTCGAAGGTGGCGGGCGGCGGCCTTACACAAGCTCAGGCTGACGCTTTCAAGATGCGTTCCGCGTCCCGAGCGCTTACGCCCGCGCTTCGTTGACGCCGCGGCCAAGCGCGAGCAGCGCGGCGTTGGCGATGGCGTCGGCGTCGAGGCCGGCGGCGGCGTACATGGCTTCGGGCTTGTCCTGATCCTGGAACACGTCCGGCAGCGTCAGCGCGCGGATCTTGAGGCCGCGGTCGAGCAGGCCGTCCTTGGCCAGGAAGTGCAGCACGAAGGCGCCGAAGCCGCCTTGCGCGCCCTCCTCGACGGTGAGGATGACTTCGTGTTCGCGGGCGAGGCGGCGGATCAGGTCCTCGTCGAGCGGCTTGGCGAAGCGCGCGTCGGCGAGCGTGGATGACAGTCCCATGGCGGCGAGCTTGTCGGCGGCTTTGGCCGCTTCGCTCATGCGCGCGCCGAAGTTCAACAGCGCAACAGTGGTCCCCTCGCGCAGGATGCGGCCCTTGCCGATTTCGAGCGGTGTCGCGGCGTCATCCATCATGGCGCCTTCGGCGTCGCCGCGCGGATAGCGGAATGCGGACGGGCGGTCGTCGATGGCGGCGGCGGTGGCGACCATGCGCGACAGTTCGTTGCCGTCGGCGGCGGCCATGACGATGAAGCCCGGCAGCTGGCCGAGATAGCCGACGTCGAAGGAGCCGGCGTGGGTGGGCCCGTCGGCGCCGACGAGGCCGGCGCGGTCCATGGCGAAGCGCACCGGCAGCTTCTGGATGGCGACGTCGTGCACCACGGAATCGTAGGCGCGCTGCAGGAAGGTGGAATAGATCGCCGCAAACGGCTTATAGCCTTCCGACGCCAGGCCCGCCGCGAACGTCACGCCGTGCTGCTCGGCGATTCCGACGTCGAAGGCACGGTCGGGAAACGCATCGGCGAATTTGTCGACGCCGGTCCCGGACGGCATCGCCGCGGTGATGGCGACGATCTTGTCGTCGTGCTCGGCTTCCTTGATCAGCGCCTTGGCGAACACGCTGGTATAGCTCGGCGCGTTGGCCTGGCCCTTCACCTGGGTGCCGGTGACCACGTCGAACTTCGACACGCCGTGATATTTGTCGGCCGCCTTTTCCGCCGGCTCGTAGCCTTTGCCCTTTTGCGTCACGCAATGGACCAGAATCGGTCCGTCTTTCATGTCGCGGACGTTTTTCAGGATCGGAATCAGGTGATCGAGATTGTGCCCGTCGATCGGCCCGACGTAATAGAAGCCGAGTTCCTCGAACATGGTGCCGCCAGTGGCCATGCCGCGCGCATATTCTTCCGCCTTGCGCGCCGTTTCGCTTAACGGCCGCGGCAGCTTGTTGGCCAACTGCTTGGCGATGTCGCGCACGCCGGTATAGGCATGACCGGATATCAGCCGCGCCAGATATGCGCTCATCGCCCCCACGGGCGGCGCAATCGACATGTCGTTGTCGTTGAGGATGACGATCAGCCGGCTGTCCATGGCGCCGGCATTGTTCATGGCTTCATAGGCCATGCCGGCGGTCATGGCACCGTCGCCGATCACGCAGACCACATTGTTG